>CAYQPP010000289.1:0-4672 GCA_964419235.1 uncultured Bacteroidales bacterium | reverse complement strand
ATAACCACCCGGTGCTACTAAAATGCTACCGTTGTTACTAAAAACTTCGAAAACATTATTGTTAGTAGGCCCATTGGGCATAATAATTTTTTCGGTATAGGTTTTATTAGAGAGTATCATCCCTTTTTTAGAATCAGCAATCCATAGGTTGTTATCGTTATCGTAAATTGCATGTTGAGCGTAATATGAAGAGTGCCATTTTATTTTGTTAAACTGAGTGTCGAAAACCTCAACCTCCCATTTTGTTACTATTGAAAGTGCTGTACCATTTGACGAAATTGATTTTATTTTTGATTTATCATTAAAAAGGGTGCTCCAAGCGTTTCCGTCGAAAGAGTTTACATGGCATGAGTCGGTATTATTAATTTTATTTACCAGCAGTAATTTATTGTCGAAAACCGTTGACGTATAGTAATTTTCGTTAGGGTTTAATAAATCGTCAACTTTTTCCCAGTTCTCAAAGTTGCTTAAAAAAGGGTCGTCAAGATCGCCTTTTAATACGCCGTTATCGGTTAAGGCATATATTTCGTTATTATAAATTGCCGTATTATTTATTTTTATATATGAGCCACCATTACCTATAATATAGCTGTCGGCAAACTCGTTTTTTTCTAAATTAAACACCACAATGCCAAATCCGGTTGACAGATATGCAAGTTCATCTTTTATTAAAATATGATAAATGCGCTTATCGCCGGTCATATTTTTTTGTTTAATGTCGGGAAAATTATATTTGGTATCGTTTTCCAAAACATCGACATTACCGTTAACATAGCCTATAATTAACTTATCGTTATTTTTGCTGTAAGCAATATAGCCTACCTCAATGTCGGAGAGTTTATTGATTTTCGAGAGTTTATATATTGCATCGTCATTTTTTTCGTAATAAAAAATTGCTAAATCTGTTGCACAATATACCCTATTGTTGGTTGTAGCTATAACCCTGCCATTGTTATACGGCAAATGGTCGCGCCATGTACCTACGGGCACCTGCCCATTTGCTTGTAACGCAATTATTAAACTTAATAGCAATAATAGTTTATAATTAAATTGTAATTTCATATAGTTACTGTTAAGTTTATGTTTAATTTTTGCCCCCTTACCAACGGAGTATTAATATTTTAATAAACTCAAAAACGGAGAATTTATTTTGTTTGTGTTTTTAAAAATTGAATTAATTTGCTTACTGCCCTACCACGGTGGCTTATTCTATTTTTTTCGTCCATCTCCATTTGTGCAAATGATATTGAATAGCCTTGGGGCTCAAATATAGGGTCGTATCCAAATCCGGTTTTACCGATTGGTGTATTTAGTATTTCTCCTTTTACAATGCCCTCAAACATTTTTTCGTTGTTATTAAGTATTAAGCATATTGATGTGCGGAATTGTGCCGCCCGCATGGTTTTGCCCTTCATTTTTTCGAGCACTTTATTCATGTTGTCCATTGAGTCTCTTCCGGGGCCTGCGTAACGTGCCGAAAATACGCCGGGCTCGTTGTTTAGTGCTTCAATCTCAAGTCCGGTATCGTCGGCAAAAACATTGGTTTTAAGCTTTTTGTGTACAAAATATGCTTTGATTTTGGCATTTCCCTCAAGGGTGGGCTCATTTTCGGGTATCTCTTCAAAAATACCTGCCTCTTCAAGCCCTAACACCTCATACATTCCATTTAGCATTTTTTTAACCTCGGTAAGTTTATGCTTGTTGTTGGTAGCAAAAATAAGTTTTTCCATAAATTAAAGTTTTAATAACCAATTGTTTGGGTTTAAATTGAGTGTTTTTTATAGTTTAACAGCTAAATAGTGCCAGCAAGAAAACTCTACAAAATTAGAAATGTTTCTTTTTGCGATATTTCCATCTTTTTCAACTCATCTCACTTTAGTGGAACTTGTCTCAACTCCCTATTTGGATCCCAAAAAACATCTTTAAAATTCATTATTCTATCATCCTCAATTATTGCGCCCTCGCTTTCAAGCAGCTCTTTCATAGTGTTGTGTCCTCCAAAATGGTTTTTTCCGGTTAATATGCCAACCCTATTAACAACACGGTGTGCAGGCACAAATATTTTTTGTGTGTGCGAGCTGTTCATAGCATAGCCGACCATACGCGAGGCTTTTGCCGAACCAATATAACGGGCTATTGCACCATAGTTTGTAACCCTGCCGTTTGGTATTTGCCTTACTACCTCATATATTTTTTGAAAAATATCTTTGCTTTCCATTTACCAAATATTATTAAGGTTGTTTAACAGAAAAAGCATAATGGTTTTAATTCATCTCAAAATCGGGTTCTTTTAATTCGCAGTTTTTATTCAAATTAAACGATATGTAATTAATAGCATCGCCTTCGTCAATATGCAGTTTTTCGTAATAAGTTTTTATTGATAATATTTCGTCAACCCAATTTTCGGCATATAGGTTTGGGCTATTTTTAATAATTGGCAGGTTGTTTAAATTTACTACGGCATTAGTGTATTTATATAAAAACAGGCTGTCGGTTTTTAGGTGTACAACACCGTTGTGCTTTAAAATTTTTTGATAACGCAATAAAAACCCCGATGATGTCAACCGTTTTTTTGCACGGCACTTTTTCATTTGCGGGTCAGGAAATGTTATCCATATTTCATCAACCTCATTTTCGTCAAAAAAGGAGTTAATCATCTCAATCTGGGTACGCAAAAAAGCTATATTGGTAAGTTTTTCTTCAAAACTAATTTTAGCCCCTTTCCAAATGCGGGCACCTTTAATATCGACTCCTATAAAATTTTTGTCGGCAAATTTGCGAGCCAGTCCGACAGAATATTCGCCTTTGCCGCACCCCAACTCCAAAATTATTGGATTTTGATTTTTAAAGAATGTTTTTTTCCAATTTCCTTTTAAAGGATGGTTTTGTGTTACGTGCCCTTTAATATCGGGCTCAATTACATGATTAAAAGTTGCATTTTCCTGAAACTTCTGCAATTTTCCTTTTCCCACTTCTATTTAATTTTTGCTTTTTCAATTCTGATACCGGCATCAAGCACGTATTTTAACTGCTCGGCGCGCATTGCCTGCTCAATTGTAAATTTATAGTTTCCGGAGTATGGAAACCTGATATGCATGCGGTATGGTATTTTATTTGACCAGACATTCCCAAACCCTTTGCCCAAAATTTTTCCGGCAGGATTGCGCAACAAACACTCAATTGTGTCGCGCAACTGCTGCTTGTTAGGCAATTCGGTATCAACAAACAGGTATAGGTTGCTATACTCATATTGACGGGTAATACGGTTATTCAAAAAAATGTTGTAAACGGCAATGGTGTCGGTAATTTCAACATTAAAAACCAAGGTACTGTCCTTGTGCCATGTTTCGTTTAAAAAACTCCTGTTTTCTTCAAAAACACGACCTGAGTCGCATGAAATAAATGCGACAACAACTATAAACCATATAAAAACACTACCTTTTTTCATTGCGCCTTGGTATAATTCTTCGTTTTTTCTTTTTCCTTTTCCTATCTTTTTGATTATCGAAGCGGGTTAGGCTCTCTTGTCCAACATTATTAGTAAAATCGAGCGATTCTTTCAAATCGGGCTCTGAACTTTTAATAGGTGTTATTTCAGCTATTTCGCCTTTTTTGTTTAGCTCGATTATCTCTTTAACCTTTTCGACCCAAATTGGCATTATGCTTGTGGTACCATTATTATCAACTATATACCACATAATGTGCCTATATACATCGGTTTTTAGATGCATAGCCTTGCCCATATTTGTTTTTAGGGCGATATCGGTTGACGGAAAATCTTTTCGCTCATCCATGTAGCTGTCAATTTCAAAATTGAGGCAACACTTGAGTTTGCTGCATTGCCCTGCAAGTTTTTGTGGGTTTAACGACAGCTCTTGATATCGTGCAGAGTTTGTTGTAACCGAAACAAATTTGCTAATCCATGTTGAGCAGCACAGCTCCCTGCCGCACGAGCCTATTCCGCCAATGCGCCCTGCCTCTTGCCGAGCCCCTATTTGGCGCATCTCAACCCTTATTCTGAATCGTTCGGCAAGCACTTTAATAAGTTGCCTAAAATCAACTCGTTCATCGGCTATATAGTAAAAAATAGCTTTAGTTTTATCGCCTTGATATTCAACGTCGCCAATTTTCATATTAAGCTTAAGGTCGGCAGTAATTTTTCGCGACTCAATCATGGTCGGGATTTCCATGTCAATGGCATCTTTCCATTTTTCAATGTCGTTTGGCTTAACCTTTCGATAAATAGTCTTTAGCTCTTCGGTTGGCGACATATTTAATTTTTTTAACTGATGCAATACCAACGTCCCTTTTAGCGAAATAATACCAATATCATGCCCGGGCGATGCCTCAACAGCCACAATATCGCCTATATCTAAACGTAAACCACTTGAATTATAAAAGAATCCTTTGCGTGTGTTTTTAAAGCGTATTTCGTAAATCTCATCCTTTTTTATCCCTTTAGGGATGTTGTTCAGCCAATCATATACGTTTAGCTTACCGGCATAATCAATTTTTAAATTTGATGTTTGTTCCGGATTAATATCGTGAACGGGGCAGCCCCTTGAAAAATCGTAATTCATGCTATGTTGTATTAATAGCTTATTAATAAATAATTTATTTAGCCGGTAAAGGTAATAATAAATTGGAATGATAGAAAAACCATTTTTTGCGG
>CAYQPP010000288.1:0-4672 GCA_964419235.1 uncultured Bacteroidales bacterium | reverse complement strand
AAAAAAAATATTCTAACGGTGAGATTGAATATACAGGATATTTTATTGATAATAAACCTGTAGGTGAATTTAAACGATACGATAAATATGGTAATCTTTATGCTTTTCTTGTTAATGATACCACAACAAATTATTCACGTGCTACATTTTATCACCGAAACGGAAAAGTAATTGCCACAGGAAATTACATAGGACACAATAAAGACAGTATTTGGAATTATTACGATGGTAATGATATTTTATATCTTCAAGAATCTTATAAAAACGGTAAAAAAGACGGAACATTTAAAAGATACAGCAGAGAGAGAGTTTTACTCGAAGAGATAAACTGGAAAGATGATGTGAGAAACGGTGTTTGGCGTAAATATTATTACAACGGTATTATGATGTGGGAAGGATATTATGTAAACGGGAAACTTGAAGGTGAAGCAAAAGTTTGGAACAGCAACGGTAAACTTTATAAAAAAGGTTCGTTTAAAAATGATTTAATGGAGGGTATTTGGACAAAATACGATGAACACGGAAATATTATTAAACAATATAAATATACCAACGGCATTTGCCCCGAACTTGAAGACGAACAAAATGAAATGTTAAAGGAAATGCAAAAAAGCAAAGGAAAATTTCCTGAACCTAAAAATATGAATGATATAGATTGGCTTAGAGGAAGAAGCGAGAATTATTAATATGGGTAAAAAAAGAATTTTAATGGCAATGAGCGGCGGAATTGACAGCACAGTTGCCGCTATGCTATTGATTGATAAAGGATATGAACTTGAAGGTGTAACTTTCAGAAGTTATGATAATATATCAACTGCGTGCATGGAAAAAGAAACCGGCTGTTGTAATGTCGATTCTATTTTTGAAGCTAAAGAAATTGCCGATAAATTCGGTTTCCCTCATCAAATACTCGATATCAGAAAACATTTTGAAGATACTGTAATTGATAATTTTATTGCCGAATATCTTGCAGGAAGAACACCAAATCCTTGTGTTGTTTGCAATTCGAGCATTAAATGGGGCGAAATAGTAAATAAAGCCGATGAACTGAGTTGCGATTATATTGCAACAGGGCATTATGCAAATATTATTGAAGAAAATAATAGATTTTTTATTCAAAAAGGTAAAGATACATCAAAAGACCAATCATATTTTTTGTGGAATCTGTCGCAAGATAACCTTAGGCGAACAATGTTTCCACTGGGTAATCTTACCAAAACCGAAGTGAGAAAAATTGCTCTTGAAAAAGGATTTGTGAAACTATCAAAAAAAAGAGAATCACAAGAAATTTGCTTTATCCCCGATAATAATTATCGTAGATTCTTACGTGAAAATGTTCCCGATTACGATAAAAAATTTAAGCCCGGTGATTTTGTAGATACTTCAGGAAAGATATTGGGACAACATAAAGGATACCCGAATTATACCATCGGACAACGTAAAGGTCTTGAAATAGCCGTGGGATATCCATTGTATGTAAATAAAATTATTCCCGAAACAAATACCGTAGTGCTTGGAACTCGTGATGAGCTAAAAAGTAAAATCTTCTATGTTGAGAACTTCAATATAATGAAATACAAAACCTTACCGGACAATCTTGAAGTTTTAGCTAAAATACGATACCGCAATAACGGTGATACTGCCGTAATAACAAAAGAAAATGATAAATTATTAAGAGTTGAATATTATAATCCTGTTGAATCAATCACTCCCGGACAATCTGCGGTATTTTATGAAAATGATTATTTAATAGGTGGCGGAATAATTAAATATGTAGAATAAATGAACAAAGAAACCATTATAGGCATAGGAATTTTAGTGTTTTCTTATTCGCTTTTTTCATGGGCTTTGGGAAGATTCATAAATAAACGTAAAGGAATTAAAGTTTCGGAATTTAAAAACTTTTTATCAGGTTCTTGGATAATCGGATTATTTATCGTTTTCATTATCTTAATGCTATACATTTAAACAATAAAAACAGTCGCCTAAGGGATAAGCGACTGTTTGAAGAACATTTTAAACAACTACATTAAAATACTACTACTACTATTATTATTTTATTTAGTATCAAATTTGATAATATTTAAAATTAAACCCAAAAAAAGCACCATTACAAAAGTCATACATACCTCTACACAACCTTATATTTAACAAAACAAAACTCTATTTACACTTGTATATTGCTATAAATTAATATATTACATTATCATAATAATATCTAATAAACATATGGCATAAATATTAATAATAAACCTCTATACTCTTTTTATAGTTTTTTAAAGGAGTGATAAAAGAAACCAATTTTTTCTCGGAATCATATACAGGTTTTCCTTGATATTTTTGCCCGTTTATAACAATTTTTTTCGGTTTTTTATCAAGATTATGAATAACAAAAGTTACAGTATTTTCTTCTCGTTTATTACTATACCTCTTCCCTATTTCTCTCTCTACATTTATTGTCAAAAGTTTTTCGGTATTTACGGCAGTAAAATTCAAAATCTCATAAAATCCTTTTTCATAACTTTTATTTGTAACTCCATCGTCATTGTATAAAGCATAATCTGAATTTCTGACTTTTATATCGGGATAAAAATGCATTGTAAATTCATTAAGGTTATAATATTTGGTTTGTTGTGCTTTGCTCAACATAGGTAAAAATTCTCCTCCTCTAGCAAAAACAGGAATATTATCAATGGTAACCGGCACTTCAATTTCTTGCCCCCCATCATATTTTTTACCTGTATAAAAATTCGTCCAACTGTAACCTTGCGGTAAATATACTTTTTGCAATGTGACACCTTGCGACTTAACAGGCGAAACAAGTAACGCATCGCCCCACATATAAGCATTGTCGTAAGTAAGCAATTTGTTATTTCTCTGTTCAATAAAAAACAACGGATACATTAGCGGTTTTCCTGTTTGAGTATTCTCAAAAGCCATTGAATAAACATACGGCAACATTTTATATCGCAACTCTATACTCTTTTTTGCCGAAGCTAAAACATCGGCAGTTTGAAACACAGGCTCCGAAGGTATCTGTTCCTGAGCATGAGGTCGAAATACAGGTTGAAAAACTCCGTATTGTAACCAACGAATATACAACTCGTTATCAATTTTTTCACCTCCGGCAAAACCTCCCAAATCACTATGCATATAAGCTACACCCTGCATTCCCATTTGCAACGACAATTCAGGTTGCGGCTTTAATCCTCCCCAAGTTCTGTTTACATCTCCTGTCCATGGAATTATGCCGTAACGCTGAGTTCCCGCATATCCTGCTCGCATAAGTATAAAAGGTCGCTGTTGCGGAAAATCTTTTGCATAACCTTCGTAAATCAATCGTGTCCACTCATGACCGTAAGCATTGTGCAATTCATCGGCAGAACCCAAAACATGCTGCAACTCTTTGGGATGAACTTCCGGCTCTCCCAAATCGCCCCACCAACCGCCAACTCCTTTTGCGGTAAAATCTTTATAAATATTCCAAAACCATTCCCTTGCTTCGGGCTTAAAAATATCTATCAGCCCGGTGTGTCCGAAATAAAAATCGTAGGTAAACGGATTACCCACAGTATCTGTTGCCAATATTTTATTATCAACAGCCTCTTGCCAACGATTACTTGTAGTTAAAATAAAAGGCTCTGTAACTAAAATTGTTTTCACGCCTTTTTTATTCAACTTATCAATCATAGCATAAGGCTCGGGAAAACTGTCGCGATACCAATCAAGATTTCCCATTGAACCGAAAATTCCTTTCCCAAACCAGTAAATATCTATAATAACCGCCTCAACAGGAATTTTATCTTTAAAAAATTTATCAATAGTATTTAAAACCTCTTTCTGACTGTGATACCCGAAACGGCTACTGAAATTTCCGAACGTCCACAACGGCGGCAACGGCTGTCTGCCTGTTAAATCAGTATATTGGTCTAATAATTCAAACCAATCTTTACCTGTTATCAAATAGTAATTTATTGTTCCGTATTGCGATTCATAACTTACTGTATTATTATGCTTACTGTCTAAATCAAGAAAAGCCGACGACGAATTGTCAAACAATACCATATACTTTTTCGACGATATAAAAACAGGCATTGAGTAATTCATTAAATCTGAATGAGTTTCGTAACCATAATGTGCCCTGTTATATAATTTCAGTCTGTTTCCTCTTCTATTCATACCCAACACACGCGTTCCTCCACCATAAAGCACTTCGCTTTTGTCTATCGTTAAATTCATTATTTGCGACGAATCGGTTTTAACATACCCGCTGTTATCGGCAAACAAAAGTTTTGAATGACGATAAAACTCAATAGCAAACGGTTGTTTTTTTATAATTACTTTAAGTGAATACGACTCTATTTTAACAATATTTCCCTCGTCGGTAATTCTGAAATCAATTTTTTCAGGCTTTTTAATCGCCGCAAAAGATAAATCTTTTACTTTTTCACCTTTCGGCAAAAAGGTAACATGAAATATTTTTTTGTTAAATGGTTCTATCCTGTATTCACCATCGGATACATCAATTAACACACTACCAATATCTTGCTTATAACCAACATATTGTCGATTATTAGTTTGTGAAAATACATTGATATTTACAAAATAAATAACAGAAAAAATAATAAAGTATTTAATAAAATTCATAATAACGTTTTTTTTGATTCTTATT
>CAYQPP010000287.1:0-4683 GCA_964419235.1 uncultured Bacteroidales bacterium | reverse complement strand
ATGAAGCTATTATTAATCGGTATGTAATTGATTACATTTTAGTTTTACTGCAAAGACGCTGAGCACACAAAAATTTTGTCCGCGAATTTCACGAATTTACACGAATTACATGCTTACGGCATAAAGGCACTGAGTTATAGAAGTTTATATACAAAACGATGTAACAATACAACAATTTAACAATTCAACAATTCAACAAAATAGCTCCCAACCTAAAGCCACACCTATAATTAAAGCAAACAAATTATTCCTCACTCAGACATATTGGCATGTTTGACTTTTATAAAACAGCCACATTGGCATATTTTACGTTTGGTATGCATTTTGAAAAATCCTTTTTGAAATTAAATCTATTGTTTAACTAAAAAATGGAGGATTAAATTATGACACTAATGAGATTTCAAAACCAGCAACCAAGTTTGTTCGATCGTTTTTTTGATAACGATATGTTTGATTGGACAAACCGTAATTACTCAAACACCAACACAACCCTACCCTCGGTAAATGTAAAAGAAAACAACGATGCATACGAGGTTGAAGTGGCTGCCCCCGGGTTCGACAAAAAAGACTTTAACATTGAATTAAACAATGATGTATTAACAATTTCATCAGAAAAAAAAATCGAGAAAGAAACAAAAGATGACGAGCAGTTCACAAAAAGGGAGTTCAGCTATCAATCATTCTCACGCTCATTTACACTTCCGGTAACGGTTGAAAACGAAAAAATTAAAGCAAAGTATGAGAATGGCATTTTAAGGGTTATGATTCCTAAAAAAGAGGAGGCAAAACCAAAACCCGTTAAACGGATAGCTATCTCATAAACAGAAGATTAAAGGTGCCTCAAAAACAAATCAATTAGGGATTTGGGCTGTATATGGCAGCAACAAAATTAGAAAAAACCCTATATTTTGAGGCACCTTTATTTTAACCCTTATTAACTAAAAACAGAAAAAATGAACTTTAACAACTATACAATAAAATCGCAAGAGGCAATTCAACAGGCTCAACAAATTGCACAAGGCTTTGAGCATCAGCAAATAGAAAATGCACATATTTTAAAGGCACTATTTGAGATTGACGAAAACGTATTGCCGTTTATCTTAAACAAACTTGGGGTAAATACCGGTATTTTCCAAAAAACGCTCGACGGTATTTTACAAAGCTTTCCAAAAGTACAAGGTGGCGAAATAATGCTGTCGCAGCAAGCAGGCAAAACCCTTAACGATGCGGTTTTTATTGCAAAAAAAATGAAAGATGAGTACGTATCGATCGAGCACCTGCTTTTGGCAATGCTTAAGGCAAAAGACGACGCCTCGCGGTTAATGAAAGACAATGGCATAAACCATGCTGACCTTTCGGCGGCTGTCAACGAGCTTCGGAAAGGCAAAAATGTTACATCGCAATCACAGGAGGACACCTACAATTCGCTCGACAAATACGCCAAAAACCTAAATAAATTAGCCAACGAAGGCAAGCTCGACCCCGTAATTGGGCGAGATGAGGAGATTAGAAGGATACTTCAGATATTATCGAGGAGGACAAAAAACAACCCCATGCTGGTAGGCGAACCGGGTACTGGCAAAACCGCCATAGCCGAAGGTTTGGCACATCGGCTCGTAAAAGGAGATATACCCGAGAACCTTAAAGATAAAATTATCTACTCATTGGATATGGGTGCGCTTATTGCAGGGGCAAAATATAAAGGCGAATTTGAGGAGAGGCTGAAAGCCGTTGTTAAAGAGGTTATTTCGGAAGACGGACGCATTGTGCTTTTCATTGACGAGATACACACCTTGGTTGGTGCCGGCGGAGGTCAAGGCGCAATGGATGCCGCCAACATACTAAAGCCTGCTTTGGCACGCGGCGAGCTGCGCGCAATTGGTGCAACCACCCTCGACGAATTTCAAAAATATTTTGAAAAAGACAAGGCCCTCGAGCGCCGTTTTCAAAAAGTGATGGTTAACGAACCCGATACAGTCAGCGCCATATCTATCCTTCGCGGAATAAAGGATAAATACGAAAGCCACCATAAAGTACGCATTCAAGACAGCGCAATAATTACTGCGGTAGAGCTGTCGCAACGATACATCACTGACAGGTTTTTGCCCGACAAGGCTATCGACTTAATGGATGAAGCCGCCTCAAAACTACGTTTGGAGATAAACTCAAAACCCGAGGAGCTCGACGTATTAGACAGAAAAATAATGCAATATGAAATTGAGCTTGAAGCCATAAAGCGCGAAAAGGATAAACTAAAAATATCGTTGATAAAAAAAGAGCTTGCCGATTTAAAAGAGAGGCGCGAGGGGATTTTTGCCAAATGGAAGACCGAAAAAGACCTTGTTGACAAAGTTCAATCGATTAAAGCTAAAATTGAGGAGTATAAACAGCAGGCCGAAAAGGCCGAGCGCGACGGCGATTTCGGGTTGGTTGCCGAATTAAGATATGGCAAAATAAAGCAAGAAGAAGATTTATTGACACAGTTGCAAAACAAGCTTGATGCAAATCAGGAAAACTCATTAATTAAAGAGGAGGTTACCAACGAAGATATTGCCGAGGTTGTTGCCCGATGGACAGGTATCCCCGTTTCAAAAATGCTGAGCAGCGAGCGCGAAAAACTGCTTCTGCTTGAAAACGAGCTGCACAAACGCGTAGTTGGGCAAAACGAGGCAATCGAGGTGGTCTCGGATGCGGTTAGGCGTTCGCGCGCCGATTTGCAAGACAGCCGCCGCCCAATTGGCACATTCCTGTTTTTGGGCACTACGGGGGTAGGAAAAACAGAGCTTGCAAAAACTTTGGCAAACTACCTTTTTAACGATGAAAATGCAATTACCCGCATCGACATGAGCGAATACCAAGAGCGTCATGCAGTAAGCCGTTTGGTGGGCGCACCTCCGGGATATGTAGGCTACGACGAAGGCGGACAGCTTACCGAGGCGGTACGCCGCAAGCCATATTCGGTTATTCTGTTAGACGAGATTGAAAAAGCACACCCCGACACTTTTAATATTTTATTGCAAGTGCTTGACGAGGGGCGGCTTACCGACAACAAAGGCAGGGTTGCCGATTTTAGAAATACAATTGTTATTATGACCTCGAATATGGGGGCACATATTATTCAAAGCAAATTTGAAAATATTGATATGGGCAACCGCACCAAAGTGGTTGAGGAGACAAAAACCGAGGTTGTGAGCCTGTTAAAGCAAACCATTAGGCCAGAGTTTTTAAACCGTATTGACGAGATAGTTATGTTTACACCTTTAAATATTGATGAAGTTAAAAATATTGTAGAGATTCAGGTTAACAACTTAAAAAACATGCTGCTTAAAAAAGGCATAACCCTTAATGTTACCAATGAAGCAATTAACCACATTGCAAATTTGGGTTTTGAGCCTCAATTTGGCGCACGCCCAATAAAACGTGTAATACAGAGAGAGGTGTTGAACCAATTGTCGAAAAAAATATTATCGGGCGAGGTACTGCCTAACAGCAATATAACCATTGGGTTAGATAACAATAAGCTAACATTTAAAAACTAAATAAAGGTACTAACAAATCCGCTTTAGCGGAACTTGTCTCGCTTTAGCGGATATCTATATAACCAAACATATTATGTTTATGTACATGCCTTAATCATATATCGTAATGTATTAATAATTATACATTAGATTAGCACCCAAATTTATTTGGGTGTATAATATAATTTAGGTACATGAATTGATTATACCATAATACACAAAGCTAAAGCATAGTGTTATTCTCATAACATCACAATATTTAATTATAGCATTTATGCATAATACCTAAATTGAGTGATTTGGAATAAAAAAGATTGCCAATGCTGTGGTACAAAAAGGAATTCATAAAATTTGAATCCACCTTGTTGGTGATAGAGAATTTTTGAACTTTCTTTTTGTGCTGCATGATTGGTGATATTTAAAGTTCGGAATCGCTCAATTTAGATAATAATCAACACCTACATTTTGCAGTTTCAAAAAATGAAACTCTTTTTTACAATATATTTATAGAAGTTTTTTATTTTTGAAATGTTTAAACATTTTTTACTAAACTATGTTTAACTCAAAAACATTTTTTATTTTAAAAAAACCTAAAATTATGAAAAAATTAGTACTCGCAGTTGTTGTTGTAATGGCAAGCTTTACATTTACAAATGCTCAAGAAATTGGTTTACGCTTTGGTGCGATAAATAGTAACGGTAGTGTTGCTGTTGATGGAGTATTTGGATTAAGTAAATTTAGCCGTGTTCATGCTGATGTTGCTTTTGGTAATAATGGAATTAGTGTTGATGCATTATGGGATTTTCTATACCGTCCGTTATCGGGTGAAGCATTTAATTGGTATGTGGGCGCAGGTCCATACGCTTTTCTCGGAAACCCGTTTGCCCTTGGTATAGCTGGCGAATTAGGTATTGAGTATCGTTTTAACGAAGTTCCAATTGTATTGGGTTTTGACTGGAGGCCGCAATTAGAGATTGTTTCAAACACAAATTTTTATGCCGGCGGTTTTGGTCTGAATGTTAGGTGGAATTTTGGAAAATAAACCTATTGAGAATATTATTTATAAGGCTGCCTTTTTACAGGCAGCCTTTTTTATTGCCTTCAGAGGATAACGAAGCGCCTGCTTCGTTTAATGTTTTTCTCATAGCAGGCGCTATGAGTTCCT
>CAYQPP010000286.1:0-4709 GCA_964419235.1 uncultured Bacteroidales bacterium | reverse complement strand
CACATTTCATAGTCATTCCAAATAATATCTCCATATTCAATTGAATAAGACTGAAACAATTGTTTGTCTTGATATTTTTTTGTCATTGGGTTTTTAGCTTTTTTTAGAAATTCCCAAAAATCAATAGTTTTTTCAATACCATCAGAAAATTGAAAATTAATTCTATATTCTCCCAAATATTCAGCTTTTTGAATTGATACTGTCATTATCCTATATTTTTTTCGTTATCTTTTCCGTCGTAATTTCTTTATTGAAAACAAAAAAGTCCACCCATTTCCGAATAATATCATCTCTATAAAATTCAACAAGTTTTTTGAATTTCTTCAAATTTTGCCCATCAAGAGGTTCTTTTCCTAAAACAGTTTTTATTGCAACTTTTACAAATTTCCCATTTTCATATATTATTTCAGCTTTGCTCTCTTTTTCTTGATATTTACAATGAACATGAATTGGTTCATGTTCACGGGAATAAAACAAAACAATTAATCCAAAATATTCATAAAGTTTAGGCATCTCTTTTTTTTTAAGCAAATTTACAAATTTGTTCTGATATTCTTTATTACTTCTGCTTCTTTCATTTCTTTTATCTTCGAGCGTGCTTGCACCTCGAAGTGTTGCGATTGTTTTTGTAATAAAGTCTGCACTCCATATGTAGCACCGCCCTCTGGGCGGTAAATAGGTAACCGCCCAGAGGGCGGTGTTACGTCAAAATTTTATATTCATTCCAATGTTCAATAAACAAATTTATTTGTCTTTGTTTTTCTTCGGGAGTCCAGTCTAAAAAACCACACAAGCAATCGGCAATAAAGTTAATATGCTTTTTTAACCTGTCGGTTTCAAACAGCACCATTTCGGTTCGGTAAGCGCAAAAATCCGAAAGGTTGGTAACCATCTCAAAATTTACAGCATACCACAATTCGGCTTTAAGCCAAATTAGTTCGTGGTTTTTCAATAAACTTAAATACTCGTATGCTTTTTCTGTAATAATGTCGATGTTGGTGCCATATCTATAAAAAAGTTTTTTAAACTCGATTGCTGATATGCCCGTCTGTTTGGCCTCGTCAAATTTATTGTCGGCAATTTCGACCAATTGGTGCAAAGCTGGTGGGTTTTTCCAATTACTGCCCGATAATCTGATTTTTTCGGTAAAGCATTTTATAAATTTGCCGGTAGTATTGCGTACTATTTTATCAACCACCTGTTTGGCCATTAAGCGGTATCCGGTAAGTTTGCCGCCGGTTATTGTTATTAATCCCGCCGGCGATATAAACAGCTCCTCTTTACGGCTGATTTCGCCGGGGTTTTTGCCTTTGCTTTTTATTAGCGGGCGAATACCTGCCCAACACGAAACAACATCGGTTATTGACAATTGCAAACCTGAAAATTTTAAGTTTACGACTTTAAGCAGGTATTCCATTTCGCTATTGCTTATGTCGGGATGCCTTAAACTGTTGTGATATGGAGTGTCGGTTGTGCCAACATAAACAAAATTTTGGCGCGGAATGGCAAAAACCATACGTTTATCATATGTGTCAAAATAAAAAGCCTCTTTTAAAGGAAACCGCTGCTTATCAATAACTATATGTATCCCTTTAGTTAAAAAAAGTGATTTTTCCATTGCCGAATCGTAGGTTTTCATAAACCTTTCGCTCCAAGGGCCTGTTGCGTTTATAACGTGTTTTGAGCTAATAGTAAACCCTGTATCTGTAATAGAATCATTTACCTTTGCACCGTAAACTTTGCCTTGCCTAAATAACAGTTCCGACACCTGAATATAATTTAGTGCAATTGCACCATATTCAACAGCTTTTTTAAGAGTTTCAATTACCAGCCTACCGTCTTTTGTTTTATATTCGTTATAAATAAAAGCACCTTTAAGCCCTTCGCTTTTTAAGTACGGGTATTTTTTAAGCAACAGGTTTTTTGTTATCCATTTTGCGCGGTACTCTTTTTTTACGCCTGCCAGCCTATCGTAAAGCAAAAGTGCCATAAAGGTTAATGTTCGGTTTAGCTGCCCCCCTTTTATTATTGGTAAAATTACCGGTGTGGGCGTTACATTGTGGGTAGCGTTATCATGTAAAATTTTGCGCTCTCGGCCTAAATCGGCAACAAACTTAAATTGTAATTTTTCAAGATACCGTAATCCGCCATGCACCAGTTTTGTTGACCTGCTACTGGTTCCCGAAGCAAAATCATTTTGCTCAACCAACACAACTTTTAAACCTCGCGATGCCGCATCTAATGCAATACCTGCACCTGTTATGCCGCCTCCAAAAATTAACACGTCAAAATCACTATTATCAACATTGTTGATAAGGTTTTCTCTTTTAAGTGCTGAAAAAAGCCAAGGTTTATTCACTAAAGTATATTTTGGTTAAATATTTGTATGTTTGCGTTGATAATGTAAGTATTATTTTTGATTTAGAGAATGAAAAACGCACTCAATTTTTTATTGCCAAAAGCTAAAAGAGCACTATTTTTTATTTTAATCATTACTATAACAATTATTATGGGTTGTGCGCGTATGTCGGCACCCAACGGCGGCCCAAAAGATGTTGATGCGCCGGTGGCATTAAAAAGCAGGCCTGTTAATTATTCGGTAAATTTTAACGACAGCAAAATAATTGTTGAATTCGATGAATTTATATCACTAAGAAGTGTTCGCCAAGAGCTGTTGGTTTCGCCGCCGCTACCTGAAAAGCCTGAAATTAAACTGCGGGGCAAAAACATGATAATTAAAATAAACAACGACCTAAAAGACAGTACTACATATAATTTTAATTTTTATAATGCTATTGTTGATTTAAATGAAGGCATTCCGCTAAAAAACTTTCAGTTTGAGGTTTCAACCGGTCCGGTTTTCGACTCGATTTACCTTGGAGGCTTTGCGCACGATGCTTTTAATTACTTGTCGGAAGCGGGATGGTATGTAATGCTATATGATAAATTTAACGACACAATACCCCGTACAACCTTGCCAAATTATGTAGCAAAAACCGACGATAAGGGAAGGTATTTTATCACAAACCTGAAAAAAAAGCCTTATTATATTTTTGCCTTAAAAGACATGAACAACAATATGCTATTTGATTTGCCAAACGAAACCATAGCATTTTTGGATACTGCCTTTAGTCCCGAATTTATTGAAAAAACCTTTGTTGACACAATTCAGGTTATCAAATCAATATCTGATAATTTAAAGGATACCATAGTAGAAGATTCGTTAATAATTCATAAAAATATGGTAACAACGGTTGGCAATATCCGGTTATATATGTTTGTTGAAGATTTTGAGCAACAATACTTTAAGCAATATTACAGAAACGAGAAACAGCAGGTAATATTTTCGTTTAACAACGAATTAAAAGACAGCATATCGGTAATACCTTTAATTGACAGTATTGCCCCAACAAATTGGTTTATTCAAGAAAAATTTGAAAAAAACGACTCATTGGTTTATTGGATAACCGACTCGCTGCTGTATAACAATGACAGTTTAAAATTTCAGCTCAACTATACTATGAAAGACTCAACTCATAATAATTATACAAGAACCGATACGCTGCTTGTTATTTATAAAGCCCCCAAGAAAAAAGAAGATAAAAAAAGCGGCAAAAAAAAGGGTGGAGGCATGTTAAATTTAGGCATATTTAATGATAATAAAGCTGAAGCCGAAGTTGATTCGATAATCCCCCCTTCGGAACTAACATTTAAGCACAATGCAAAAACTCCGTTTGAATTAAATAAATCTATAGAGTTTACAGCCCGTTTTCCTTTAAAAAATATTGATAACTCACGTATTGTATTTTCAAAAATTGAAGACGACACGGTAAAAATTCCTGTAAAAGTTGAAATGGTTCAAAGTAAAAACGAATTGAGAAAATACTATATTGATTTTGAAAAAGATGAGGAGGAATCGTTTGAGCTTTTTATACCTGCCGGCGCAATTACCGATATTTACAATAATATTAACGACACCCTTATTTATAAATTTAAAACTCGCGCTTTTGATTATTATAGCACCATTGCCATGGAAATTGTGGGTGTTAAACAAAACTCAATAGTCCAACTTTTAAGTGAAAAAGAACAAGTGCTTGACGAACAGAATATTACAACCGATACAATTATATATTTTGATTATTTGAAACCTGCAAAATATAAATTCAAATTATACTACGATATTAATAATAATGGCAAATGGGATACAGGAAACTTTAAAAAACTGCAACAACCCGAACAGGTTTTTTATTATCCGTTTTTTCCTAAATCGTTAGAAACCAAAAGCAATATGGATATTGAGAACACATGGGAGTTATATCCTGTTCAAAAAGACACGATTAATGTTCCTCAAATAAAAATAAACACAACCGAACATTAATTGTTTTATTATAAACTAATCAGGCTAAATAATTATGGCAGTTTTAATGGAATTTGCAATATTCCCAACCGATAAAGGAATTAGCGTAAGCAGCGACGTAAGCCGTGTAATAAAAATGATAAAAGAGAGCGGTTACCCCTATCAGCTCACAGCAATGGGCACTTTGGTTGAAACCCCAACAACCACCGAATGCCTTAAAATAGTTGAAAAAGCTTCAGCCATTTTAGAGGAGAACAGCAGTAGAATATATTCATCAATTAAGCTCGATATTAAAAAGGATGCACAAAACATGCTCCAAAATAAGGTGAAAAGCATTGAAGATAAAATGTTA
>CAYQPP010000285.1:0-4725 GCA_964419235.1 uncultured Bacteroidales bacterium | reverse complement strand
TATAATTAATATGCCATTGTTCTAAATATTTTTGTTGTTTACTTTATTATTGTTTATTGAATATTTGACCTATCTATACCAAATACAAATTATCCAATCAAGACTTTGAGAACTAAATAGGTAACTCAATTAGTTATATACCAATTATAACAACTTTAAATTTTTAACTGTATTACGTAACAACCGCCCGGAGGGCGGTGTTACATGCAGGTTAAAACCCATTAATTTTCAATCAAAACAAGCACTATTTAGCCCTAAATATTGGCTTAATCTACTACGGTTACCCAATTAAACTTGTCTTCGATATCGCCATATTGTGTACCCAATAATCTTTCGTATAGTTTTGTCGATATTGGCCCGGCTTTTCCGTCTTTACTGTAAACAAACTCTTTTCCATCGGTTTGAACATCAACAATTTTGCCAATGGGCGAAATAACAGCTGCTGTACCACATGCTCCGCACTCTTCAAAAGTAGCAAGCTCCTCAACAGGTATTTGACGACGCTCAACTTTCATACCCATATCTTCGGCAAGAACCATTAAACTTTTATTGGTAATACTTGCCAAAATTGAGCTTGATTTAGGCGTAACATAAGTATTGTTTTTAATTCCAAAGAAATTTGCCGGCCCACATTCGTCAATATATTTTTTCTCTTTAGCATCTAAATATAGTGCTGCGGCATATCCGTTTTTATGTGCTTTATCGCCCGACACCAAACTGGCAGCATAGTTTCCGCCAACTTTGTAAACGCCTGTACCAAGTGGGGCTGCCCTGTCGGCATCGCGAACTATTTGAATGTTTACAGGCTTAAATCCCTCTTTAAAATAGGGACCAACCGGTGTGCCAAAAATCATAAACAGATACTCATCAGCCGGTTTTACACCTACCTGAGCTCCGCTGCCAATTAATAACGGACGCAAATAAAACGAGGCTCCTGTGCCATAAGGCGGAATAAATTCAGGATTTAGGTCGATTACTTTTTTACAAGCATCCCAAAAAATATTTTTAGGCACCTCCGGCATCATAATCCCATTTGCCGAATTCATTATTCGTTTATGGTTTTCTTCCCACCGAAACAGCCGTACTTTGTTGTCTTTACCTTTAAATGCTTTTAACCCCTCAAAGGCTTCTTGCCCATAATGCAAACAAGTGGCTGCCATGTGAATAGGAATATTCTCTGACGATGAAACTTCTATTTCGCCCCATTTGCCATTTCTATAATAGCACCTTACATTATAATTGGTTTTAGTATAACCAAAAGCTAATTTTTCCCATTCAATATTTTCCATAATATTTTTTTTAAGTAGATAATTCAAATAATTGTTTTTATGCTAACAAAAATATACATTTATTAATGTTGAGGCAATAGCTACGGTAATGTTACAAAAAACATAGAATAAAAAAACCGGCTTAATTTGCCGGTTTTTTTAAATATTTATTATTTATCTGAATCCTCCGTATTTTATTATCTGACTATTTCGGTTAATTACCATAATTGGTATGCTCTCTTTATAATTAGGGTTATTTGATATATACTTACGGTATTTTTTCACCATCATTACAATAAGATCTGAATCAATATTTTCGGCAAATTTTATAACCTCATCTTGAAAAACCCTATTCTTTTTGGCTGTTTTAATACCATAAATGATATTTTTTTTGTCGAGCATTTTTTTTGTAAAATAAATATTGTTGGCCATGTCCTTTTTTTTGTATTCGTCGTTTAAAAATGGCTTAATAATATTAATATTACACTTATAATATTTTGATAGATAAACAACCATTTGAAGTGTCTCTTTGTAGTTCTTATCATGGTCAAGCGGAACAACAATCTCTTTATAATAGGTGTGTGCCGGCTTTTCTTGAGCAACAACAAATGGCACATCTAAACCCCGTAGGCTTTTTATCATATCTTTTGGGTAGAGTGTTGTTTTATCATTCACTTTATAGCTACCCCCGATTATAAACAAATTGGCTTTTGCATCTTTAACCAATTTGTAAAAATTACTAAACGAAGTGCCAAGCTCAACAGTAATGTATGGGTTAATGCCATATTCTTTAATGATTCTCTCACCTACTTCTTTTAGTTTTTCTTTCTCTTTACTAATTATCTGTTCTTTTTGTTCTTTACCCGTGAATAACCCGGGTTTTTCTAAGAAACGTGCTAGCATGACATGATTGTTTACCTCTTTTCCAAGCTGAACAGCATGCATTAGCGCAATTTCACTTGACTCAGAATAATCCCAGGGTACAATTATCACATCTTTTCTTTTCTTTGACATAACTAAATAAACGTTAAATATTGTTCCTTAATATACAAAGTTAATTATTTTCTTCAACTAATTTCCTAATAGCCTCTAATTGATTGTTTTTATTTACATCGCGCAACCGTTTTGCGGTTTCAGTAAAGTATTGGTGCTTCTCAATAAAACTGATTTGTATCTGATTCCATTTATTCAAATCATCTTCAATTATTTTATGCTCGGTAAGCTCTTTAAATAAATTGCCCGATACCGGAATAAAATCAACCCTGCCCAAATAATCTAAGTCAGAGTCAAGTATAATCTGCTCTAAATGATTTTTTGGTTTTGGAGGCAATTTTGTTACCATAATAAGTTCACTAATTTTTTCAATTTGCTCTTGGGTATAATCGTAACCGGGTAATATCTCTTTTGCTAATAATACTCCGGCCTCTTCATGGTCTTTATAAGTATGTATAAAGCCACTATCGTGAAAAAGGGCGGCTGTTTTAAGCAATAGCATCTCTTCATCTGTAACTCCTTCGTTTCGCCCAATTAATTCTACTTCTACTGTAACGTCAATAGTATGTTTTAAATTATGGTAATGCAAATTTTTTGGCAGTTTTTCTTGTAAAATATTTAAAACATGCTCCTCAAGGTCGTCAAAACGTATAAGCGCCAAGCGGACGGTAAATGTTTTGTTGTGTTTTAATCCTACCCCGCCAATAGAGAGTGCAGGCCTAAAACCTTCAATAAAATACATGTCGATTTCGCCTTTGTATTTTACGGGCATTTTGCCGCGGTATTGACACAAAAAATAATCTTTTACAAGCTCGTATGTCATGCCTGTAATATTTACCTTCCCTATTTCGCCCGATGCCTCCATGCGGCTGGCTATATTTACCGAATCGCCCCATATTTCGAGGCGCTTTTTGTTTGATGTTGAATTGCAAAATACGGGGCCTGTATGGATACCCATGCGCAAATCCCAAATTTTTTGGTTTTTTGCTACGTATTGGTCCTTAATTGAGTGCATGTACTGTTGCATTTCAAAGGCTGCCAAAACTACTTCAATGGGGTTGGTGCGGTTTTTTTGGGGTATGCCTCCGGCACACATATATGAATCACCTATGGTTTTTATTTTTTCGATGTGTAGCTTTTTTACTACCTCATCAAATCTAAAAAAGAATTTATCGACATCATCAATCAGCTGTTCGGCATTATCCTGCTCGGCAACTTTGGTAAACCCGAGTATATTCGAGAATAGCACGGTTACCATTTTGTAGCGCTGCGTTTTGTCTTTGGTTTTTTCTTTTAGTTTCTCAAACTCCTCTTTTGGCAAATAGTTGGTAAGAAGCTCTTCGTATTTTGTTTTTTGTTCGGTAAGCTCTTTTGTTCGGGAACTAATCTCTTTTTCAAGCAGATATTTTTCTCTAACTATTCTAAAATCAATCCAATAATAGATTAAAAGACCAAAACATATAAATAATACAGAATATATTAACCATGCATAAAAATTGTTAAATACTCCATAATGCAGGTTAATTGTAATTTTATCGACATACATCTGGTTTTTGCCGGTTCGTGCCTGAACAATCAAATTATCTGACGAGCCTTTAATGTATGTAAATTCTTTATAAGGGTATGGGTTCCATTTTGAGAATTTGCCTATGCTGTTTTCTAACAAAAACCTATATTCGATTAAATTGTATTGTTTAATAATTGTTGAGTCAACCCATATTGATATAAGCTTTGGCGAAACTGTTTTATTAATGTTTATTGTCCTTTGGTTTAAAACAGTGTCGGTAATAATTTTATAATCAAGCGTATCGTTTATTGATATTTTATTTACTAACGGGGTTGTGTTGGTTTTTTGTTGTGCCTTAACAGGCATAATGAGTATTATAGAAAATACCAAAGTAATGGCACAGCACATTATTTTGCTAAAAAAAGAGCAATTTTTTGGCATTATTATATTCATTAACAAATATTTTGCCTTGAATATAGTTGGTTTATATCAAATAATCAAAATATTATTAAAAGTATAGTTAAAAAACATAATATTTTTTGACTAAAATAAAAAAAGCTACCATGAAACTCTCCCCGATATTAATTCGGAGCTGCCATTGGGGGATTATTTACTTATGGTAAGACCTCCATAAATGGATGCAATTGAATATCAATTATTTAACAGTAGATGTAAGAATAGAAGCCATTTGCAGTTTGATTACCTGTTGAGTTACACAAAAATTGAAGCAAACTTAGCCCATTCAAATTATAACCTAAATTGAGTGATTTAGAATAAAAAAGATTGCCAATGCTGTGGTAATATTTAAAGTTTGGAATCACTAAATTTAGGTATTATTTTTACAATTATTAGCAGTTCGTTATTATTCGCTTATAGACTCTTCTCCTAAATTATTCAAAATATTATTGAGTAATTTTTTTGAAAAATATCTACCTAAAGAAATCCATTTTTCAAAAA
>CAYQPP010000284.1:0-4751 GCA_964419235.1 uncultured Bacteroidales bacterium | reverse complement strand
CACTCCGAAAAGTGAAATTAATGACAGTCTTTCCATTTCCAATATTTAAAATATATGTTTGAACCGATAAATTTAAAAGGCTCGGATGGTAAGTCGCTTAACTTATAGCCATAGTATTCGGTATCTTCCCAGCCATGGTATTTGCCGATATATAAATGGGCAATTACATCTCCAAAAAGGATAGATTGGTTTACGCCGTGCCCATTGTAAGCTAACCCGTAATAAATGTTTTTGTGATCACCCATAACGCCCACCGTTTCAACCTCGTCGTATGTTGTTCCCAAAATACCGTCCCAAACATAGTCAAACTTTATACCTTTTAATTTAGGATACATTACCACAAGTTCGTTGAGCATAAAGTCGGCAGATCGCGATAAGTTGCCTTTATATTCTAAACCGTTATTATAATAAGTATCAACGTTTCCGCCGCCAATAACAATTCTGTTGTCGGGTGTTAAAACCAAATGAAATAGAATAATGCGGCTATCGTAAAAAGGCAGGCGGCTATTCCATTTAATTGCAGCAATTTGCGAATTTGTTAATTGCTGCGTTGCGGCAACCTGCGTATGGATTGGCATAATTTTGTTTTTTAATATACCAAGTTTAGACGAGAAAGCATTTGTAGCTACAACAATATCGTTGGCTTCACACGAATATTGCATGTTGGTTGTCATTATGTCGAGTTTTATGGTTTTGCCTTCTTCAAACGATATAACCGGACTGTTTTCATAAATAATTACCCCCTCGTTTTCGCAAGCGGTTTTTAACAGTTTTATCAGTTTAATGGCATGAACCGAGCCTCCGTTTGGGTCGAACATTGCACCATATTGCGAATCCATCCCAAGGTTTTCTTTTGTTTTTTGCTTATCCCAATACTCTAAAGGGATTCCTGCCTCGTTTGCCTCCTCGATATATAGTTTGTAATCTTGAACATACTCTTTTCTGTAAATAGTTTCGCAATAACCGTTTAAAACCAAATCGCAATCAATGTTTAAGGTTGTTGAGAGCGAATCGATAAATTTCATGTTTGCAACAGACAGGTCGTAATTCCATTTAAACGTTTCATAATCATAATACTCTACCAATAGCGAGGGCAACAGCATTCCGCCGTGCCTACCCGATGATCCGTTGCCCAATGTTTTAGCCTCAAAAACCACAACTTTTAAATCAGGATTTGTTTTTGCTATATGGTATGCCGATGATAACCCTGTATAGCCTCCGCCAATTACCGCCACGTCAACTTTTAAGTCGGTTTTTAACGAAGGGGTAACGTTTAAAGACTCGCTTTTTGCCCAATAGCTGTTATTATCGTCAAACTCATTTATGTCAAATTCGTTGCAACTGTTTATAAAAACAGAAACTACAATCAATACGATATAGGTTGAAAGGCATCTCTTTTTCATGTGTTTAAATGTTAGTTAAGTATTTTTATTTGTGCTCATAAATTTGCCCTTTGTTTGATTATGCCCTTTTGTGAGGGCTTAACGCGAATGGCTTTGTTATTTATTTCTTTAATAAATTTTTTATAGTGTTAAAATGATAATTAACCTGAAAACCATAAACAATATCGTTTTTTGACCAATTATATTCGCCAAGCGACGGGTGGTTTTTTATGTGTAAAGTATTAAAAGTATAGCCTGTAAAAAACTCTATCCCAAATCGTTTTCTATAAAAGCCCGTAAACGAAATGCCTGCATTTATGGCAAAATTATTGGTTTGCCCGCTCCATTCAGATGCCGTTGTTTCATTATCATAATTTCTTAATCCAAATAGGTATTTTGTGTCTGCATAATATAAAAAATGCTTAAAAACGGCATAATAATAGCGTGAATAAACCCCAAAATGGGTAGTCTTTTCCCAATCACTATACCATGAGCGCCCTATTTCGGCACCAACAACAAACCTGTTTTTTATCAACTTTCCGTATCTTAGCCCATAGTATTCAAAATAAACATTTTCAGTTAAAAAACCATTAATTGACAAACTGACGATGTTGTCCCCCTCCGATATTAAAAAACTATCAGCTTTGTTCCTGTTATCGGTGTTTTGGGCATTTATTAATGAACTAACAAATGCTAAAAGAACAATTAATAAAATTTTAGATTGTGTCATATCCCTTTTTTTTTAAGTGTATTTTATAGGTTATTTCAACCCTATTGCCGGTTTTTAAAATGCCAAAAAGTGCGGTTGGCGGTTTAATCCCAAAGTCGGTCATTAAAAGGCTAAAGCTACCCGAAATAATTATTTCTTCGTTTTTTGTTTTTTTATAGATGCCTGAAACGGTAATGTTTTTTGTTGTGCCTGAAATTGTTACCTCCCCTTTTGTTGAAACAGGGGTTGTCTCTTTATTTGCTAAAGAGAGCAATGTTTTTGAGTTCGATTTGTAATATATTTTCGGAAATTTATCGGTATTTAATGCATCATACATTTTGTTGTCCATTACAGTGCCTTTTGAGCTTTTTAATGTTTTTGTATCAACGGTTATGCTTATATCGGTTAATTCGGCATCGCCTATTTTTGCCAAACCTTTAAGTACAAAAACTTGGGCTGTCCAGTCATGAACGTTGGATGTCCCCGAAATAATCATTATGTGTGATTTTACAGAATAATCGTCTTGCGCCAAAGTATATTCTGCTAAACCGGTCAGCATTAAGCTGATTAACAAAACAGATTTTAAATTTTTTATACTTAGAATTATCCCGTATCCTATTTTAAGCCTCCTCATGTTTTAAACCAAAATTTGTTCTTTGCAACAACCACAATTATCAATAATATTGTTAAAAAGCAACTGATAATGTCAATTTTAAATTTAAAGATACTAAAATGTTGTAACGTTTAAGTAACAGCTATGTGGGTTTTTGCCAAAATTGGTATAACAGGTTATTTAATTGGGTTTAAGTAATGTATGAAGGTTGTTTTATAAATAGAGCTCTACTACCATAAATAGAAACCTTTTAATGTATTTGTTGGTTTAAAATGTGTTAAGTCAATAAAGAAATTTCTTAAAATTGACTATATCCGTGGCAAAGCCTCAAGGAATTATTTTGATTAAATATGCCATTCTGAGTAAGCTCAACTGAAAATAATAGCATCTTTTGTATGAGGGCTCATTAGTTTTTAAGCAAGTAGTATTGCTTTATTCGTACGAAAAAGTGTATATTTACACATATTTTCGTACGAAAAAGTGTGTTATAAAATTGATTATGTCGGAAATAATTATTTTAAACACATCTATTAATAATTACAACTTACATAATATATGATAGTTATCAAATTTTAAACAGATGATAAGGCTTGCTTTACAATATTTAGAAAAATGGAAAAATAATCCTAAAAGAAAACCTTTGGTAATAAGAGGAACTCGTCAGGTTGGCAAAACTTGGTTAATGAAAGAGTTTGGAGCAAAAAATTACAAAAATATAGCTTATGTAAATCTTGAAAGTTCATCGACCCTTAATAATATTTTTAAAGATGATTTCGATATAAATCGCATACTGTTAGCTATTGAAATAGAGGCAGGCATTAAAATTACCGCCGATAATACCCTAATTATTTTAGATGAGATACAAGAGGCAAAGAAAGGAGTAACTGCTTTGAAATATTTTAATGAGCAAGCACCTGAGTATCATATTATGGTGGCGGGTTCATTGTTGGGTATTACTCTGCATGAGCATACCTCTTTTCCTGTTGGAAAGGTTGATTTTATTGATTTATACCCGATGAGCTTTTCTGAATTTTTGTTAGCAACAGGTAATAAACAGCTTTTAGAATTACTAAAAAGCAATGACTGGGATTTAATAAAGGCGTTTAAAAACAAGTATATACAACTACTAAAACACTATTATTTTACAGGCGGAATGCCCGAAGTTGTTGCCGAATTTATCAATAGTAATGATTTTACTGAAGTGAGAAATATTCAAAAGAGAATTTTACTAGGCTATGAACAAGATTTTTCAAAACATGCTTCGGCATCTGTTGTTCCGCGAATACGTATGTTATGGAATTCAATACCGGCACAACTTGCTAAAGAGAACAGAAAATTTATCTACTCTGCTGTTAAAAAAAGTAGTAGGGCCAAAAACTTTGAGTCTGCTATCAATTGGCTTGCCGATAGTGGATTAATATATAAAGTGCATAGAGTTACAAAATCAGGATTACCACTAAAAGCCTATGAAAATTTTAGTGCTTTTAAACTCTTTATTTCAGACATAGGGTTACTTTCGGCAATGAGTAATCTATCGGCAAAATCAATAATAGACGGCAATGCCATTTTTCAAGAATTTAAGGGTGCTCTTACCGAACAGTACGTATTACAACAACTTAAATCAATAACCGATACTGGTATATTTTACTGGTCAACAGAAAAATCTACAGCCGAAATTGATTTTATTGTTCAAAATGAAGATTTGATTATACCGATTGAGGTAAAAGCAGAAGAAAACCTTAAGGCAAAAAGTTTAAAATCATTTTATCAAAAATACCCTACCACTAACCCCATAAGAATATCACTATCTGATTATAGAAAAGAGAGTTGGTTAAAAAATTTGCCTCTGTATGCAGTAGGAGAATTATTTGGTGTATGATAGCTCAAATAATAAGTTTATCCAAACAAATCACTCTTCAATTACCATATTAACAGTTCCTCTTTAAGAGTGCTTATCTCCAAAACTTTGTATTAATACATGTGTATAAAACAAAAAAAGACCTACAAAAATAAATTTGTAAGTCTTTAATAATCAGAGTGGAGAATA
>CAYQPP010000283.1:0-4787 GCA_964419235.1 uncultured Bacteroidales bacterium | reverse complement strand
TATTTTTGCAAAGATAAATTGGTTCTGCCGGCATCCGCTAAATTATATTTTGCTGAACAAACAAAATAATACATCAACACTAATATATTATGCAACTTGTGGATATACTTTCACTCTTTTCATCCTCAAATTTATAAAAAACACGCTGCAAGCAGCAGTAAATTACATCCAAAGAAACTAAAATTAAACATAACCAATATATTTTTATCTAACCATCGTTTTTATCAATAAAGTAGTCAAATACTGTTTTAAAATATGCCCTTCCGCTTTAGCAAAACTTTGATTTTACTTATACTTGCAACAAATTAAAAAATAAGAAATATTTTGATATTATGAAAAATACACCTATTGATTCCAATAAGGTAGAAATTGCAATAAAAGAACTAAACATACCCGATTTAAGCAATGCCACAATACGTGAGATTGTTAAAATAACCAACACAATTGAAGCTGCCACCCATAAAAAATTCATACGTATGGAGATGGGTGTACCGGGGCTTACCCCGCCCGAAATTGGAACACAAGCCGAGATTGAAGCCCTCAAAAAAGGCGTTGCGTCAGACTACCCCATGCTTGACGGCATAAAACCCCTAAAAGAGGAGACCTCAAAATTTATAAAAAACTTTATGAATATTGACGTTAGCCCAACAGGATGTGTGCCAACAGTTGGAGCTATGCAAGGTGGTTATGCTGCATTTATGCTTGTCAGTAATTTAGACCCAAAGAAAGATACGGCACTATTTATCGACCCCGGATTTTCGGTTCAAAAAACACAATTTCAGGTAATAGGGCACAAATACACCAATTTTGATGTTTACAACTACCGTGGCAACAAGCTGCGCGACAAACTTGAAGAGATAGTAAGCAAAGGCAATATAAACTCTATCATTTATTCAAATCCCAACAATCCGTCGTGGATATGCTTTACCGAAGAAGAGCTAAAAATAATTGGCGACATTGCCAACAAACACGACATTGTAATACTTGAAGATTTGGCATATTTTGGTATGGATTTCAGAACCGACCTTTCGCAACCGGGCGTTGCACCGTACCAACCTACTGTTGCCAACTACACCAATAATTATATTTTGCTTATATCAAGCTCAAAAGCATTTAGCTACGCAGGCCAGCGTCTTGGTATGCTGTGCATGTCAAATACACTATTTGCAAGAGATTACCCAAACCTTAAACAGCGTTTTGGGGTAGCAACCTTAGGTTATGTAATTATACAACGACTTATTTATGCATTAAGCTCGGGCGTTTGCCACTCATCGCAATATGCATTAGCCGCTATGTTTAAAGCTGCAAACCAAGGCAAATTCAATTTTATTAAAGATGTAAGGGAGTATGGCGAAAAAGCCGCCATAATGAAACGAATATTTACCGAAAACGGTTTTAAAATAGTTTACGACAAAGATATTGACAAAAATTTGGCAGACGGGTTTTACTTTACCATTTCGTACCCCGGCATGGAGGGTGGCGAACTAATGGAAAAACTACTCTATTACGGAATTAGCGCCATCAGCCTCAAATCGTGCGGCAGCGAACACACTGAGGGACTTCGTGCATGTGTGAGCCAAGTAAAGCGCAAACAATTTTCCGATTTAGAGAGCCGTGTAAAACAATTTAATAATGATTTTTCAGTTTAATAAATAAACAACCTCGCTGCAAGCAGACAAGGTATCAATTTCATATACAATACCATGTTTCGCAGCAAGCTGCGAGGAATAAAACCCACAAGTGTGGGATTTAAACTAACTTTATGGACATGTGTTCATTTAAATATAAAATTATTAATATTCAATAAAATTAAAAATATGGCAAAAGTGAGAGGAGCCATTGAGGTTGACATAGAAAGGTGTAAAGGTTGCGGACTTTGTGTTGTTGCCTGCCCTACCAATGTTATCCAATTGGCCAAACAAGTTAATGGTAAAGGTTATAACTATGCTTACATGGAAAACCCCGAAGCATGTACAGGCTGTACAAGTTGTGCACAGGTTTGCCCCGATAGCGTGATAACCGTTTACAGAGTTAAAATTTAATTTTTAAGAAATTAAAATATAAAAGTAATGGGTGAATTAAAATTAATGAAAGGGAATGAGGTTATAGCCGAAGCTGCAATTCGCTATGGTTGCGATGGTTACTTTGGTTACCCTATTACACCTCAATCTGAAATAATGGAGACACTAATGTTGCAAAAGCCTTGGGAAAAAACCGGAATGGTAGTTTTGCAGGCCGAAAGCGAAGTGGCATCCATAAACATGCTTTATGGTGGAGCATCATGTGGTAAAAGAGTAATGACATCATCATCGAGTCCGGGTATTAGCCTTATGCTCGAAGGAATATCATATTTGGCCGGCGCCGAATTGCCATGCCTAATTGTTAATGTGGTTCGCGGAGGCCCGGGCCTTGGCACCATACAACCATCACAAGCCGATTATTCACAAGCTACAAAAGGCGGAGGACATGGCGATTATCAAATTATTGCCCTTGCACCAGCCTCGGTTCAGGAAATGAACGACTTTGTGGGATTAGGATTCGATTTGGCTTTTAAATATCGTATCCCATCATTAATATTAACCGATGGAGTAATTGGACAAATGATGGAAAAAGTGGTAGTTGAAGACTATAAGCCCCGTTGGACAGATGAAGAAATCCAAAAAATATCGGGCTCATGGGCAACAACCGGAAAAACCAATGACAGAGAACGTCATATTCTTACATCACTTGAATTGGTTGCCGAAAAACAAGAAGTTCATAACCTAAAACTTCAAGCAAAATACCGCGAAATTGAAGAAAACGAAGTACGCTTTGAAGAGATAAATACCGAAGATGCAGAGTATCTTTTTGTAGCCTACGGGTCATCAGCACGAATTTGCCAAAAGTCGATGGAAATAGCACGCGCAAAAGGCATCAAAGTTGGTTTGCTGCGTCCAATTACCGTTTGGCCGTTCCCAAAAAAGCGTATTGCCGAACTTGCAAATCAGGTAAAAGGCATGCTGTCGGTTGAAATGAGCGCAGGGCAAATGGTTATGGATGTGCGTTTGGCCGTTAACGGGAAAATACCCGTTGAGCATTTTGGCCGTTACGGAGGGGTTGTTCATTCACCCGATGAGGTAGTTGTGGCTTTAGAAAAACAAATATTAGGAGGAAAATAATCATGTCTGTATTAGAAGTAAAAGACATCATAAAAAAAGAGAACCTGGTTTTTAATAAAACAAAATTAATTACCGATAATGTAATGCATTATTGTCCGGGTTGTAGCCACGGAGTAGCTCATGTACTTGTTGGCGAAGTAATTGAAGAGATGAATATTCAGGACAAAACAATTGGCGTATCACCGGTTGGATGTTCGGTTTTAGCTTATAACTATATTGATATCGACTGGCAACAAGCTGCACATGGCAGGGCTCCGGCACTTGCTACAGCTGCAAAACGCCTAATGCCCAACCATTATGTATTTACATATCAAGGCGATGGCGATTTGGCATCGATAGGCACTGCCGAAATTATGCACGCCTGCAACCGCGGCGAAAATATTACCGTAATATTTATAAACAATGCTATTTACGGAATGACAGGCGGGCAGATGGCTCCAACAACGTTAATGGGTATGCCTACCGCAACCAGCCCATATGGGCGCGAGGCCGATTTACACGGATACCCTTTAAAAATAACAGAGTTGATAGCACAACTTCCGGGCACGGCATATGTTACCCGCCAAAGCGTTCATACGCCTGCGGCAGTACGCAAAGCAAAAAAAGCCATCCGTAAAGGTTTTGAAAACCAAGACAAAAAAATAGGCACATCATTTATCGAAATTGTTTCTACCTGCTCGTCGGGCTGGAAAATGTCGCCTGTTGATTCAAACAAATGGATGGAAGAGCATATGTTTAAACAATATCCGCTGGGAACATTAAAAGACAGCACAAAAGATGAGGCTGTGCATTATAAAGACTCGTAATTAAATTATAAAAAGATGAAACCAACCATGTTGGAGATAATTATTTTTAGCACACAAGCAAATGATTATAATACTTAATAACCAACAGGTTACAAATCTATAAAAAGATGAAAGAAGAAATTATAATAGCCGGTTTTGGAGGACAAGGAGTTCTTTCAATGGGTAAAATTTTGGCTTATTCAGGCGTAATGCAAGACCAAGAGGTGTCGTGGATGCCGTCGTACGGTCCTGAAATGCGCGGTGGAACTGCCAATGTTACCGTAATTGTTAGCGATGATAGAATTAGCTCACCAATTATTCATGAATATGATACTGCCATAATCCTAAATCAACAATCGCTTGATAAGTTTGAGGATACGGTAAAACCTGGCGGCATTTTGCTATTCGACCCCAATGGAATTACACACCCCCCAACACGCAAGGATATTAAGGTATATTTTATTGAAGGAGCTGCGGAGGCTGCAAAAATGGGAAATCCAAAAACTTTTAACATGATTGTTTTGGGTGCTTATCTTAAGATTAAGCCCATTATTCAAACTCAAAATGTTAAAAAAGGGTTAGAGAAATCATTACCGCCAAGGCATCATAAATTAATACCTATGAACCTTGAGGCTGTTAAGGTTGGTATGGAAAAAGTTAATGAACTAAAATAATTCCACTCCAAAAGTCATCCGATGAATTTATTATTTAACTGAATATTTAAGTATTTTCTAATATTCATCGGATGACTATATTTTAACCTTTTTATATTACACTCAGATAGTAATTTAATATGCTTATCCGCTTGTTTGCCTAAAGTTTGAAAACTTGAGGCTGAAAGCCT
>CAYQPP010000282.1:3356-4790 GCA_964419235.1 uncultured Bacteroidales bacterium | reverse complement strand
TTTAGACTTTAGATATTAGATTTTAGATATTAGACTTTAGATTTTAGACTTTAGATATTAGATTTTAGACTTTAGATATTAGATTTTAGACTATGAGATATTAGACACAAGACTATGTAGCAATTTAACAGTTTAACAATTTAACAATGTAACAATTTAACAATTTAACAATGTAACAATTTAACAATTTAGCAATATAACAATTTAGCAATGAAAGAATATAAAACCATAGAATTTAAGATAAAAGATAGGGTGGGAACGGTTTGGCTAAACAGGCCCAATGTGCATAACGCTTTTAACGATATTATGCTTAGCGAAATTATCGAAGTTGTGGAAGATGCCAACAATAACGACAATTTGATATGCCTAATCCTGCGTGGGCGCGGAAAATCATTTTGCGCCGGCGTTGACCTCAACTGGATGCGCGACGTGGCAAAAAACTCTTACAAGCAAAATTATACTGAGAGCCTGCAACTGTCAAAATGTTTTTATACAATTTACACTTGCAATAAACCCACTATGGCATTAGTTCACGGGGTTTCTTTAGGCGGGGCAAACGGACTTCTATCGGCTTGCGATTTGGCTTATTGCGTTAATGATGCCACTTTTTCATTAAGCGAGGTAAAAATTGGCATTATCCCTGCCTGCATCTCTCCTTATGTGGTAAAACGCGTGGGCGAATATGGCTCGAAAGATTTGATGCTGACCGGAAAAAGGATAAACGGCAAAGAGGCTGAGAATTATAGGCTTGTAAATAAATCGTTACCAAATAGCGAATTGGAAGCTTTTGTAAATGAAACCATTGGCTTTTTAAAAACCAGCGGTCCAAAAGCAATGGCTCAGGCCAAAGAGCTTATTTATGAAATATCGAATAAATTAAGCCTAATGGAAGCATATGATTACACAGCAAAAATGATAGCCGATATACGTGCCTCAGAGGAGGGACAAGAAGGCATGGCTGCATTTCTTGAAAAACGAAAACCCAATTGGGTAAAATAGTGTTTTGTTATTGAAAAAACCTCCGTGGTAAACAAAATATAAGCGTATAAAACCTTTACCATTAAGAAAGTTTAGAAAATTAAGGCGCAAAGACAAAAGGACATATTTAAATATCAATTACTTAACTAATATTTAAACGCATGAAACACATACTATAAACATTTTACAAATCAATCACGATAGACTTACATAATCATGATTAGAATCCTTTGTGCCCCTCTGTGCCTTTGTAGTGATTTTTTTGTGGTAAGGCTACCGAAAAACGAGTAAAAAACAATAATTCGTGTTAATTAGCGCAATTCGCGGACAAATTTTTGAGGAAGAACAGACATTTAATATTTGCGAATTTAGATTTAAGAATTTTCTCTGTACCTCCGTGATAAACAAAATATAAGCGTATGAAACAATTCAATAAAATACTAATAGCAAACCGTG
>CAYQPP010000282.1:0-3256 GCA_964419235.1 uncultured Bacteroidales bacterium | reverse complement strand
TAAACAAAATATAAGCGTATGAAACAATTCAATAAAATACTAATAGCAAACCGTGCCGAAATTGCAGTACGTATAGTTAAATCGGCAAAACTATTGGGCATTAAAACAGTGGCCATATTTACCGACATTGAAAGGGATACACTTCATGTAAAAATATCCGATGAATCATACAATCTCGGAAACGGCGAGCTTAAAGACACCTATTTGAATATTGAAAAGATTATAAATATTGCCAAACAATCAAATTGCGATGCCATACACCCCGGATATGGCTTTTTAGCCGAAAACCCTCTTTTTGTAGAAGCCTGCGAAAAGGCAAATATCACTTTTATTGGCCCGTCGGCCGATAGCATGCGCATTATGGGCAACAAAATTGCAGCACGAAAATTTATCGATAAAATTAAAGTGCCTACAACAAAAGGCATTACAGGAAATTTACAAACCCTTAAAAAAGCAAGCTCGCAAATACCCTTTCCATTGCTTATTAAAGCTGCAGCAGGTGGTGGCGGCAAAGGAATGCGCATTGTACACAAGCAAAGCGAATTAAATAATGCTTTAGAATCCACAAGCCGCGAAGCCTTAAATTATTTTGGCGACAGCACAATTTATATCGAACAATTTATTGAGGAGCCAAGGCATATCGAGTTTCAGATTTTGGGAGATAACCACGGAAATGTTGTCCACCTTTTTGAGAGGGAATGCAGCATACAGCGCCGTTATCAAAAAATCATCGAAGAATCGCCATCGCCAACCTTAACCAATGAAGTAAGAAAAAAAATGGGCGAAACGGCCGTAAAAATCGCCAAACAGATTGGTTACTCAAATGCCGGCACTATTGAGTTTTTGGTAGATAATAATCTGAATTACTATTTTTTGGAGATGAATACACGCGTTCAGGTTGAGCATCCTGTAACAGAAATGGTAACAGGCATTGACATTGTAAAAGAGCAGATTTTAATAGCAGCCGGAAATCCCCTATCGTTTAAACAAAACAACATTAAACAAACAGGGCATGCCATTGAATGTAGAATTTATGCCGAAGATCCCGAAAACGGTTTTATGCCGTCGCCCGGAAAAATGACCTGCTACCATGAACCAAAAGGCAAAAACATAAGAATTGATACGGGCATAGAAAAAGCCACTACAATCGAGAGCTTTTTCGACCCAATGATAAGCAAACTAATTGTTTGGGACACTAACCGCAAAAATGCTATTAATAAAAGCATTGATGCATTAAACCAATATATTGTTCACGGTATTAAAACAAATATCGGGTTTTTAAAAACCTTGTTGCAAAATAACCATTACAAGGCAAATAAAATTTCAACAAAATTTTGCGAAGATAATATTACAGAACTAATCGCATCATGCAAAAAAAACAAAAAAAGCATACCTCAATCAGTTGTTATTTCGGCCTTTTTAATAAATAGCCTAAACCAAAAACCACTAAACCAATCGGTATGGAATGCCATTGGTTATTGGCGCAATATAATGAGTTTGCCAATAATTTTAGACGATAAGGAGTATAAGATTTCTGTAAATTCCATTAAGCATCAATTAATTGATATTAAAATAGATAACAAACAGTTCATAATTAACAATTGGCATATTAACGATGCAAAAACCACCTTTGACATAAACGGTTCGGCACATACTGCATTTGTTTCGTTTAAAAACAGCGGGCAAGCCCAAATTTCATATAACGGAAATAGTTTTTTTGCCAACCGAAATGATATTCTGACAAAAGAGGATGTTTTTTCGGGCACTTCAGATACAAATAGCGAAGATGCAAACAATATATTTTCGCCTATGCCCGGAAAAGTTATTAAAATAAACATTAAAGAGGGCGATAACGTTAAAAAGGGGGATAGCCTTTTAATTGTTGAAGCCATGAAAATGGAAAACGATGTAATAGCCCCAAAAGATGCAGTAATAAACAAATTGAATGTTAAAACAGGCGATGCCGTAACATCAAATACACCGATAATAGTATTAACAAAAAAAGAATAAAACCAAATAAGATATGGATTTTAAACTAAGCCAAGAACAAGAGATGGTACGCTCATCGGTAAGAGATTTTGCCGAAAAAGAGATAAAACCCATTGCACAAGAGCTCGACGAAAAAGCAGAATTTTCAGTTGAGCTGACAAAAAAAATGGGCGAAATTGGTCTTTTTGGAATGTACTTGCCCGAAAAATACGGCGGACAAAACCTCGATACGTTATCGTATATTATTGCAGTAGAAGAAATTGCCCGCATTGACAGCTCGCAGGCAGCCACCCTTGCCGCCCACAACTCGTTGGGTATTGGTCCCATATATTATCACGGTACCGAAGAGCAAAAAATGAAATATCTGCCAAAACTATCAACAGGCGAAAACCTATGGGGGTTTGGGCTAACCGAGCCCGAGGCCGGCTCCGACTCGCGAGGAACAAAAACACGCGCAATTAAAAACGGCGACAAATGGGTTATCAACGGTTCAAAAATATTTATCACAAATGGCGCATCGCCCATATCAATGGGCTCTACCGTACAAAGCGTATCTGAAATTGTAAACGGGAAAAAAATATTTACAAACTTTATTGTCGAAAAGGGGACACAGGGCTTTATACAAAAACCCATGCACGGCAAAATGATGTGGCGGGCATCTGATACCGCCGAACTGTTTTTTGACAACTGCATAGTGCCCGAAAAAAATATGCTTGGCAAAATAGGCGAAGGCTCAAAAATAATGCTCAAAACTTTAGACAACGGACGCTTGTCGATAGCTGCAATGGGTTTAGGGTTGGCACAGGGCGCATTCGAAATGGCAATGCAGTATGCAAAAGAGCGCAAGCAATTTGGCAAAACAATAAATAAATTTCAGGTAAATGCTTTTAAATTAGCCGATATGGCCACCAAAATCGAGCTTGCCCGAAACTTGCTGTACAAAGCCTGTTGGCTAAAAGACAATAAACAACCTTTTGGAAAAGAGGCTGCCATGTCGAAACTTTACTGCTCCGAAATTGCTCGCGAAGTAGCTAACGAGGCAGTCCAAATTCATGGCGGATATGGTTTAATGAAAGATTACCCTATCGAGCGTTTTTATCGCGACCAACGTTTGCTGCAAATTGGCGAGGGAACATCAGAAATTCAAAGGCTGGTTATTTCAAAACTAATTTAATAACGAACAATAGAATTAACAGTTTATAATAATGAGTAGTTAGACTTTAGATATTAGACTTTAGATATTAGACTTTAGATATTAGACTTTAGA
>CAYQPP010000281.1:0-4866 GCA_964419235.1 uncultured Bacteroidales bacterium | reverse complement strand
GCAATTTCAGAGGGTGGGTATAGCCATTTTGTTATACTCACCCTGATGAATCAGGATGTTAATCTCATACTTTTGTTATCAATTATAACTATATGGGCAATTCCAAAAAAATTAACGCTAATTGGTTCCTTAAATCCTTTTTAAAAGCCTCTTATTTTATTATTATAATTATCTTTAAATCAACAACTAACACTGTAACCCCGAAAAAAAACGGGACAAGCTTTGCAGATTTAAGGTAGTTACAAATAATTTAATCTACCTGCTTAAATATTGTTTCCAAATTTTGGTTCGATTCAATTTTTATGCCTTTTAAACCGGCTTTTTCGGCGGCTTCAATATCTTTATGATTATCGCCAATCATATACGATTTTTCAACATCAACATCAAAACGCGCAATTGCTTTCTCAATCATTAAAGAGTCGGGCTTACGACACAGGCACTTTTCAAATTCGTTATGGTGAGGGCAATAATAAATTTCGGTTATTTTAATATTATGTTCATCCATTAGCCCCATAAAATGCTTATGCACCTTTTCAACATCATTTTTTGTATATGTGCCGCGTGCAATGCCACCCTGATTTGATATTACAATAAATATATAGCCTTTTTTTTGCCATGCGCCAAGTGCTTCAACCAAGCCTTTGTTCAATGCAAAATGCTCGGGCTTAAAAATATAATAGTGCCCTACATCGCTGTTAATTACACCATCGCGATCAAGAAAAATTGCTTTTTGCATAATAAAATAAACAAAATTAAAACAGCTTATCAAAAAAGTTAGACAGCAGTTGCGGCTTTAATATAATCGGGAAAACAAAACCATAAACAGCCCCCCAAAAATGGGCATCATGCCCAATGTTATCGTTGCTTTTTTTGCCCATATAATAAGAGTACGCCAAATATAATACACCAAACAAAATACCCGGTATCGGCACAAAACCCATAAAATAAATTTTATTCATCGGGTCGAAAAATATGCATGCAAAAACTACCGCCGATACTGCGCCCGATGCCCCAACTGCATTGTAATTAAAATTATCTTTCTCTTTAAAGAGTGTAAACAGCGATGATACAATTATGCCACCAACATAAACCCCGAGGTAAAGAAACACTATGTTTCTTCCGAAATACCAATTAAAATACCGGCTTAAGGCGCTACCAAACGAAAACAGCACAATCATATTTATTATTAGGTGCTCCCAATTGGCATGCAAAAAAGCATGGGTGAAAATTCTGTACCACTGTTTACGATGCACCACCTGATATGCATTAAAATTATATCGGTGCATTAGTTCGGCTTGGTTAAAGGCGGCAACGGAAAACAGAGCCGTTACTATAATTATAAGCAAAGTCATATTTTTGATTAGTTTCGTGGGCTAAATTCAAACGGTATCTCTAAAATTGAGGCAAAATCAAGTCCTAAACGCAACATATCGACATCAATATTTTCATATGCCCATTCAACAGAAAGTTTTCTGCCTTCGGCAAACAAATCGTCAAGCTTTTGCAACACATTAAAAACCTTATGGTGCGACGATGAGCTTAAATACTTGAAAAACAGCTTACACTGACAATGGTCGAGGTTTTTGCCTTCATTATCCAACCAATCTTCAATAGGGTTATAAATCAAATTCACATCTTCAGGCGTTGAATTGCCCGCTATCTGAAAAATTGATAAATCAACATCCAATAATACCTCAGGACTGTCCTCTGTAGCTTCAAATCTTAAATATCCCAAAACCCCTATTTTTAAATACTACTAACTGAAAAGCTCAGAATAGATAGAATAGTTTTCGTCATCAAATATAGTAAAAATTACCTTTTTAAATAACTTATTACTATTTAGAAATTTTTCAACCTCCTGTTTTGCTATTTTTGCCGCCTCAAGTTTAGGATAACCATAAACACCGGTACTAATGTTCGGAAAAGCAATGGTTTCAATATTATTATCGCTGGCCAGCTTTAAGCTGTTTTTATAACAATTGGCCAGCAATTCGGGCTCATTGTGGTTGCCGCCGCTCCAAACCGGACCAACTGTATGTATAACAAATTTTGCCGGCAGATTATAGCCCTGCGTAATTTTGGCATCGCCTGTTTTGCAGCCGTTCAATGTTTTGCACGCTTCCAATAACTGCTTTCCGGCTCCTCTATGTATGGCACCATCAACGCCACCACCGCCGAGCAATGATTTGTTTGCTGCATTAACAACTGCACCAACCTCAAGCTTGGTAATATCGCCTTGTAATATCTCAATACGGTTTTTTATGCTCATATAAACATGAATTAACGAATAACAGCACCAAATTTTTGCCCAAACATTTTAATAATATTATTCATTATTTTATCAATCTGTTTATCTTTTAACGTTTTTGTGTCGTCGCGCAAAATAAAACTCAACGCATACGATTTTTTGCCCTCATCCAAATTTTTGCCCTCATAAACATCAAATAGCGAAACCCTCTTCAACAGCTTCCTTTCAATTTTGAAAGCTTCGTTTTTAAGCTCGTCAAATGTTACTTTATTATCTAACAATAACGACAAGTCCCTTCTAACCTCAGGGTATTTGTTCAGTTCAACAAACTCTACTTTATGTTTGCGTACGGCTTTTATTATTTTATCCCACTCCAACTCGGCAAAAAACACATCGCTTTTTAAATCGAACTGCTTGCGCAGATTATTTGACACTGCCCCAATTTTTGCAATTGCAACATTATTGTAGGTATATGTCAAACCATCATAAAAAAGCTCATTTGCCAAGCCCAACACAACAACCTTTTCGATATTAACGCCAAGCCGTGCCAATACATTCTCAACATTTGCTTTCAGATAATAAAAACTAACATTATTATTTGCAATGCTCCACGACTCAGGGTTGCGCCTGCCCGATACAGCCATAGCCAATTTTTCGTGCTGGCTATATCTGTTTAACGGGTTGTCTGAATTGCTGTCGCCATTATATAAATAACAATTTCCGAATTCATATAACTTTAAATCGGGATTTTGGCGGTTACTGTTAAACGAAACAGCCTCTAAAGCTCCAAACAACAATGTTTGACGCATGCCATTCAAATCTTGGCTCAACGGGTTAAGTATTTTAACGGTATTCTCTTTTTTTAGCGTTTCAAGATTATCGTAGTAATTTGCCTTTGTTAACGAATTGGCCATCATTTCATTAAAGCCTGTACTGCTCAATTGGTTTGCAACCAGCTCTTTAAGAGTATTTTGATCGGGTTTCGGAACATAGGCCAAAGTGCTGTTTACCTCATTGTAAATAGGCACGGTGTTATATCCATAAATACGCAAAATCTCCTCAATCACATCACATTCGCGCTGCACATCAACCCTAAATGGCGGAATTGACAGCTCCAGCTCCTTGCCTTTATCCTTATCAATTTTAATCTCAAGTGCTTCAACTATTTTTATCACCTTCTCTTTTGATATCTTCTCGCCAATCAGCCTTTCAACTTGATTTAACCGCAATGTAACCTTAAAATCGTTAACCGGATTCGGATAAATATCAACTATCTCGGAGCTGATGGTGCCACCTGCAACCTCCTTTATTAAAAGTGCCGCACGCTTTAATGCATAAATTGTAATATTCGGGTCAACTCCGCGCTCAAAGCGGAACGAAGCATCGGTATTTAACCCATACCTACGTGCTGTTTTACGCACATAAACCGGATTAAAACACGCACTCTCAAGAAAAATATCGGTTGTGCTGTCGGTAACACCCGATTCTATTCCACCAAAAACACCGGCAATGCACATCCCCTTTTCAGAATTGCATATCATTAAATCATTCTCGCCGAGTTTTCTCTCCTGTTCATCCAAAGTAATAAACGGAGTCCCTTTTTTTAGTGTTTTTACAACTACCTTATCCCCTTTTATTTTTGATGCGTCAAAAGCATGCAAAGGCTGACCAACTTCGTGCAAAACAAAATTGGTAATATCAACAATGTTGTTTATTGGTATTAATCCAATTGATTTTAACCTGTTTTGCAACCATGCCGGCGACTCTTTTACAGTAAGCCCCGTTAATGTAACACCGGCGTACCGCGGGCAGGCTTTGCTGTTTTCAACCTCAACCTGCATTGTCAAATTGGTGTTGTCAACCTTAAAATCGTTAACCGGAATTTTATGATAATCAATCTGTTGCGTTTGTTTCAAATAGGCTGCAATATCACGCGCCACGCCAATATGCGAACCCCCGTCTATTCGGTTGGGAGTTAAATCAATTTCAATAATTGTATCATTTTCAATATCAAAATAGTCTTTGGCAAGTATTCCTGCCTTTGCGTCAGCGGGTAAAACCATAATACCATCGTGCGATGAACCTAAGCCTATTTCATCTTCGGCACAAATCATACCCATTGACAGCTCGCCCCTAATTTTCGATTTTTTTATAACAAAACTTTCGTCGCCGTCATATAGCGTGGTTCCAACTGTTGCCACCACAACTTTTTGCCCTGCCGCAACATTCGGGGCACCGCAAACAATGGGGAGCAACTCGTTGCCATCGCCCACATCAACTGTTGTTAAACTCAAATGATCGGAATTTGGGTGCTCAACGCAAGTTTTAACCTCACCAATCACCAACCCCTCCAAACCGCCTTTAACAGATTGGTACTCTTCGATTCCACCAACCTCAAGACCGGTATTGGTTAAAATCTCAGACAATTTTTGCGGTTCGATATCAATATTAATATACTCTTTAATCCAGTTATAAGAAATCTTCATAAAAGCCTATGATTTTATTAAAATTTATGACCAACAAAAGTAAAGTTTTTTTTAAAAATCCATGAACCTATTGTAACCTATTTAAAATTATTGCCTTTGTTTATCAATAAAATGGCAAGAATACTCTTTTTT
>CAYQPP010000280.1:0-4889 GCA_964419235.1 uncultured Bacteroidales bacterium | reverse complement strand
TTTCCTAAAGTTATTGATTTAATCTCTTTTGTATTTTTTAAAACAACCCTATAACTATTGCTGTTTTTCCATACGCTTATAGGCTTTTTAATGGTTTCGGTACTGTTGTCGAGGTATGTTATAACTATTTCGACGGGTATTGGGATATTGCCGATTTTATCAATATCAATTGTTGTTGAATTTTTATTCTGTTCAATATCACCAATACCTAAATCGGGGTAGCCAAACTCAAAAAACCAAGGTTTCCAAAACCAGTTCAGGTTTTGCCCACTAACATCGTTAAAAGTATAAAACAGGTCGTATGGCGATGGGTGCTTGCCTTTCCACCTGTTAATAAATTCGGTTATGCATTTTTTGTATAGCCCTTTGCCAAGATAATCTTCTAACACGGAAAATGCCACGGCCGACCTTGAATATGCCTGAAAGAAATATGATGTGCCTGTAAGCTGCGACGAAGGTACCATAAGCGGCAAGTCGAATTTAGAGCCGGCAAGCCTTGAGTATGTTGCAATGTTTGATTTCATCGGGTTGTAGTTGTCGTCATCCGACAGCTTTTGCTCAACCTCTTTTGGCATAAATGTTACCAACCCTTCATCAATCCATGCGTTTTGCTGCTCGTTTACACCAACCAAAAACGGGAAATATGTGTGCGCAATTTCATGTGCAGTAACAAAAATAGTGCTGTTCCTGTTATCCGCATCGCCGTCATTTACCATAGCCGGAAACTCCATTCCGCTATGCCCGTTAAACACCGTCATATGTTTATAAGGGTATGGCACGCCAAACACGCTATCGGCCAATAATTTAATTGCATTTTTACCTATTTGGGCTACTTCGTTAAAATCCATTGATTTACGATTAAAAACCGCATTAATAGTTACCCGCCCGTTGCTTGTGGGCAAACTGACAATATCCCACAAATAATTGTCGCTTATGGCTATGGCAAAGTCGGTTATGTTTGCTGCCGTAAAAACCCATGTTAGTTTTGGCTTGTCGATTGTAAGCCCGCCGTTATTTATTGAATTTGTATCGACCAAATTAACAACTTTATCAGATATTCTGCTGTTTTCCCATTTTTTAAATAGCTGTGGCGAATACACCTGTTGCGGGTTTTGCAGTTCGCCCGACGACCATGCCAAAATATCTTTGGGCAGAGTCAAGCTTACTGTATAATCGCTAAAATCGTTATAAAACTCTTGTTCGCCATTATGGCTGTGCCAGTTCCACCCGTCAATATCGTCGTAAACCGATATGCGCGGATACCAATATGCCAAAAAATAGGTGTTGTCGCCATATTTACCTCCTCGCAATTGTGTTTTTTCGGGGTAAGAGACTTGCCAGTCGATTTTGATTTTTGTTATACTTTGGGGTTCAATCTTTTTGTTAAGCTTAATAAAAAGGTTGGTGCCGCGATGGTTGCTTTTATACTGTTCAGGAAAAAACTCTTGCCCTCCGATAACAAGTTTATTTATAACTACCCCGCTATGTACATCTTGCATATCGACTTTAGCGTTTCTTGAATTTCCTTTTTTATACAAATCCTGATACAAACGGATAACAATAATCGATAAATTGATATTGCTATTGTTTTTATATTCAATGGTTTCGCTACCAACAATTTCGCTAACGGAAGGGTTAAACGCTATCTTTATATCATAAACCGCCCTGTTTTGAAAATAGTTATCTCCGGGGATGCCGGTTAAAGTCCTTGTACCATTATCAATAGCATTTTGGTACGCATTGGTCATATATAAATCCTGCGCATTAACAGTAAATGCGCTTACGGCAATCAATAGTGCCAAGCCTATGTTTATGATAATATTCTTCATCTGTTTAAGTTTTACGTTTGTACGGTAATAGTTGTTTGTATCTAATTAGTATCAGCAAGTTAATAAAATAATATTTATTACTCTGATTAGTTAAATTTTATTACATAAGGTTACACCATAAAAACAGTAAATTTGGTGTTTTGAACCTTGTGATTTATTTGTAATTTGGTGCTATCGAATATTGAGTATTGGTATTGAATTACAAACAACTATTAATCAGCAATTTACATTACTGAATGCAGGTTTTTTCAATAATTAATATTATAAGAATCAAATAATTATAAGTATGGATAACATTATGGTACAAGAAAAAATTATAAAACTGCGTAAAGAGTTAAACACGCACAACCATAATTATTATGTATTATCGTCTCCCACAATTTTCGATTACGAATATGATATGCTCTTAAAAGAGCTTATGGAACTGGAAACGGCACACCCCGAGTTTTTCGACAAAAACTCGCCTACCCAGCGCGTTGGCAACGATATTAATACCGAGTTTACACAAATAACCCATAAATACCCCATGTTATCGCTTGGCAACACATATAACGAGGCCGAGTTGAAGGATTTTGACAACCGTGTTAAAAAGGCGTTAAACGAGCCTTATAAATATGTTTGCGAATTGAAATTCGACGGGGCATCAATAAGCCTATCGTACGAAAACGGTAAGCTTAAACATGCCGTAACCCGCGGCGACGGCGAAAAGGGCGATGATGTTACTGCAAATATAAAAACCATAAAATCTATACCGCTTGTTTTGCACGGCAATGATTATCCTGCAAATTTTGAGATACGCGGCGAGATTTTTATTCCCCATAAGGGATTTGAGTTGATGAACAAAGAGCGCGAGGAGGCTGGCGAACCATTATTCTCAAACCCGCGCAATACCGCATCGGGGTCGTTAAAAATACAGAATTCGGCAATTGTGGCAAAACGCCCGTTAGACTGTTTTTTGTATTACATTTTAAGCGACAGCCTACCTTTTGACTCGCATTACGAGAATTTGCAGGCAGCAAAAAACTGGGGTTTTAAAATACCCTCACAAATAGAGGTTTACAGTAACATTAACGATGTGATAAAATATATTGACAAATGGGAAAACGGGCGCAAAAGCCTCGGTTTTGACATTGACGGCATTGTAATAAAAGTTGATTCTGTTATGCAACAAAAAATGCTCGGTTTTACGGCCAAATCGCCGCGCTGGGCAATATCGTACAAATTTAAGGCCGAAAAGGTTGCAACAAAACTATTATCGATCGACTATCAGGTTGGGCGTACAGGCGCAGTTACTCCGGTAGCCAATTTAAAGCCCGTTCAGCTTGCAGGAACAACGGTTAAACGCGCATCGCTGCACAACCAAGACATTATTAATGCGTTAGGGCTGCATTTAAACGATACCGTTTATGTTGAAAAGGGCGGCGAGATAATCCCAAAAATAGTTGGGGTTGACACAAGCCTGCGAAATACAGGCTCTGAAAAGGTTGAGTTTATAAAAAATTGCCCTGAGTGCAATACGCCATTGGTAAGGCTTGAGGGCGAAGCCGCGCATTATTGCCCAAACGAAAAGGAGTGCCCGCCGCAGATAAAAGGCAAGATTGTTCATTTTATATCGCGCAAAGCCATGAATATAGACAGTTTGGGCGAAGAGACAATTGATTTGCTTTTGCGGAACAGAATAATCAAAAATATTGCCGATTTATACGACCTTAAAAAGGAACAACTTCTGCCTTTGGAAAGGATGGCCGAAAAATCGGCATCAAATATTATCGAGAGCATCGAAAACAGTAAAAAAGTGCCTTTTGAGAGGCTTTTGTTTGCCCTTGGCATTAGGCATGTTGGGGCAACTGTTGCAAAAAATCTTGCCAAAGCCTTTAAAAACATTGAGAATATCAGTAACGCAACTTTTGAATCGCTTATTGAAGCCGACGAGATTGGAGATAAGATTGCATATAGCGTGATTGATTATTTTAAAGATGCCGACAGCAACGAAATAGTAGGCAGGTTAAAGAGGCACAACCTGCGGTTTGAGATAGTTGAAAGCAAGCCACAATCGGACAAACTAAACGGGCTAAGTATTATTGCAAGCGGCAAATTACAGAATTTTAGCCGCGAGGAGATTAAAAAAGTTATTGAAGACAATGGCGGCAAGGCAGTTAGCTCAATAAGCAAAAACACAAACTACCTGTTGGCAGGCGAAAATATTGGTCCTAATAAGTTAGAGAAAGCCACAAAACTCGGTATCCCAATTATTAGCGAAAGTGAATTTATGGAGATGATTGAGTAGGATCATTTTTTAATAAAAGTGATAATTATATTTACATAGCTGTTTTGTATTATGTTAAGTGTTTATTGGTGGGTTTAAAGCTAATGAAATAATTGCAATTTTTATTCGCCGTAGAAGCATAGATGTTTTTTAACTAAAGTTAACGGGGTTAATTTTTAATAGGTTAACGGCTCTCTTTTTATGTAGCGAACTCTTAATATTTGAATATTTTTATCAGTTATTTTGTAAGCTAACCTATAACTTTGTAATTCAAAAGCTCGATAATTTCCTGCATTATCTTTTTTAAATTTATAAGCAGGATATCGATATGGTTGCTCCGGGATTTCATCAACAGCATTTAAAATGTCATCTCTTACCTTTACTGCTCCTTAATATGATTCTTTTAGTATCTTATTGTAGGCTTTCTTCAATTGGATTTTAGCAACTTTATCCCAAATTATCGGTAATTTTTTTTCAGTTACCATTCTTTTGCATCTTCTTTTAATGATTCTTGGGTAACAAACTGCCCACTCTCAATTCGTTGTTCAGCTTCTTCTATCTCTTTATTATACTGAGTTACTGAGATTCTTTTTGTTTTATCTATGCTTTTACCCAAAAAAGATTTCATCATAGTTAATAATGACTTTTTCTGTATATCAGAAAGCATGTCATAATAAATACTAAATTCTTGATTTAAAGTTTGTTCTTTCATTTCTGATTGGTATCATTTGTACAAATTTAACTATTAGATTTGAAATTTTTACCGCATATTTATTTACGTTATAAAAAAACAG
>CAYQPP010000279.1:0-4933 GCA_964419235.1 uncultured Bacteroidales bacterium | reverse complement strand
CATTACAATAAAGTATAAATGTAAATGCAAATAAAAATTTATGAAATTTGTTCAACGTTAAAACAGTATTTAATTGTTCATGCTAAAAGTAATCAAATTTAATATACCGCAAAGTGCTTTTAAAAAAATTAATAACAATATAATACTATATGTTTTTAAATTATTTCGGCATTTGCTTGAATATTTTTTATACCATCAAATAACAAAACATTAGCATATTTGACTATATTTACAATCCTTAAAAAACAAATAAACAATTGAACAACTATCTTATTATGAGCAAAGAACAAAAAGACGTAAACAAAGAAAAGCTGAAAGCATTACAGCTAACCATAGATAAAATTGAAAAAAACTTTGGGAAAGGCGCCATCATGAAAATGGGCGACAATGCCGTTGTAGATGTGCCTGCCATAAGCTCGGGTTCGCTCGGTGTCGATTTGGCTTTGGGAGTAGGCGGATTTCCAAAAGGAAGGGTTATTGAAATATACGGCCCCGAGTCGTCGGGCAAAACCACCTTAGCCATTCATGCTATTGCCGAAGCCCAAAAAGCAGGCGGTATTGCTGCATTTATTGATGCCGAACATGCTTTTGACCGCTTTTATGCCGAAAAACTCGGTGTCGATATCGAAAACCTTTTAGTATCGCAGCCCGATAACGGCGAGCAAGCCCTTGAAATTACCGACCATTTAATCCGCTCAGGCGCAATTGACATTGTGGTAATCGACTCGGTAGCAGCACTTACACCAAAAGCCGAGATTGAAGGCGAAATGGGCGATTCAAAAATGGGATTGCAAGCACGTCTTATGTCGCAAGCACTCAGAAAACTCACATCAAACATCAACAAAACAAAAACCTGCTGTGTTTTTATTAACCAACTGCGCGAAAAAATTGGGGTAATGTTTGGCAACCCCGAAACAACAACCGGCGGAAACGCCCTAAAATTCTATGCCTCAGTCCGCATTGACATCCGCAGGATAGGTCAAATTAAAGATGGCGACGAGGTTACAGGAAACCGCACAAGAGTTAAAGTTGTCAAAAACAAAATGGCTCCACCGTTCCGTAAAGCCGAGTTTGATATAGTTTATGGAGAGGGCATTTCAAAAACAGGCGAAATTATCGACCTTGGCGTTGAATACGATATTATAAAAAAAGCAGGGTCGTGGTTTAGCTATGGCGAAACACGCCTTGGGCAAGGCCGCGAAGCAGTACGCCAGCTAATTAGCGATAATCCCGAATTGGCTACCGAACTCGAAACAAAAATTGTTGAAGCCATAGCAAATTCAAAAGCCTAACCTGCAAAATGCGAGCAATAATTATTATGCATAAACATAATATATTTTAAAGGTATTTATAATTTCGCACTGCTAAATTGAGGCAGTTTACACTATTGAAAATTAATCAGGCAACAGCAACTTTCCTATAAAAAGGAATTGCTTAAGCTAATGGCAAATAGTTAAAATAGACAAAAAACATGAAGGTATTACCAATTATAATAGCAATTGCATTAACAAGCACAATTGCATGCCACCAAAACAATACATCGCAAAAAAACAGACAAACCGCTGAACTATCCGATTCGTTAAAGATAGATTCATTAACAAGACTTATAAACAAAAATAAGAGAAACGCAGATTTATACGCACAAAGGTCGAAACTGCATATTGACCAAGGGCATTTAACCGAAGCCATAAAAGATTTGGTTTTCGCCAACCAAATAGATTCGCTTAACCCCGAATATTACCTGCATTTATCCGATTTTTATTTACGCATGGGCAAATCAGAAGTAGTAAACAGCATATTGCTGAAAGGCAACAAGCTGATACCCGACAACAAAGATATTTTATACCGTCTCGGCAACCTGTATTTCTATATTAAAGACTATAAAAAATCAATCCAATATTTAAACAAATCGCTTGAGGTCGATAGATACTATTCAAAAGCATATTTTTCAAAAGGCATGGTTTATAAAGAGTTGGAGAATATAAAAAAAGCCACCGAAAATTTTCAGTTTGCCGTTGAGCGCGAACCCGACTACTACGATGCCTATATTCAGCTCGGACTTATATTTTCAGAAAAAAACGACTCGTTGGCATTAGATTATTATGATAATGCATTGCGCCTAATACCCAAAAGTTACGAAGCCCTTTACGGAAAAGCTATGTTTTATCAACAAAACAAAAGGCTTGATGAAGCACAAAAAACATATAGGCATATACTTGACAGCATAAGCATCGAACTACCTGTAATTCATTTTAATACCGGTTATATCGACATGTTTTATTATGCCAACTATAAAAATGCCATAATACATTTTGACAGCGCTTTAATGTATAAACCCAAATATATTGAGGCTTTAAACAACAAAGCTTATTGTTATGAAAAATTGGGCAATAAAAAGCGTGCCCGCGAAAATTATAAAAAAGTACTCGAATTTAGCCCAAATTACGATTTAGCGGTTAAAGGATTAAATAGGTTAGATGGGAAGAATTAGACTGTTAGATTTTAGACTTTAGACTTTTAGACGCAAGATTTTAGACACAAGACTTTAGACACAAGACTTTAGATACAAGATTTTAGATACTGTATTTGTACAAACAACTTTAAAAAAATATATAAACAAATGTTTAATTTAATTTTATCATAGTGAAACGAGCATTGAGATTATTTTACTTAGCAGGTTTTGCAGCTTTGGTTTTTACAGCTTGCCAAACCAAATCATCTGTTGAAAACAAAGTAGTTTCCGATTTTAGCGGAAAATTAACAGCACAAGAAAAAGAGGGCGGACGATTAACCCCCGAAATCTTGTGGAAATTCGGCCGCCTTTCGGGAGGTAAAATTTCCCCCGACGGAAAAATGGTTGTTTACGGCATTTCGCGTTATGATGCAAAAACTTTGGGGCACACCTCAAACATTTTTGTTATACCTTTTGAGGGCGGCGAGCCAAAAAAACTAACCGAAAACAAGTTTAACGACGTAGCCCCCACATGGACACCCGACGGAAAACAGATTGCTTTCCTATCGAACCGCTATGGCGATTATCAGGTTTGGGTTATGAACCCCGACGGTTCGGCACGTATGCCATATTCAAATATTGAGGGAGGCATTGATGCCTTTAAAATATCGCCCGACGGAAAACACTTGTTATATACACAAGGCGTAAAACTGGAGCCAACCGTTCTTGAAAAACACGCCGATTTGCCAAAAGCCAATGCAAAAGAGATGGAAAATTTAATGTACCGCCATTGGAACGACTGGAGCGACCATAGCTTTTCGCATATATTCGTATCGCCAATTGTATCGGGCAAAGCTACTGCGGGCGTCGATATTATGGAAGGCGAAATGTGGGATGCACCGCTTGCACCCTATTTTGACGATGCCGAAATTACTTGGGCCCCCAATAGCAAAACCATTGCATACACTTGCAAAAAACTTTACGGAAGAGATTATGCAGTAAGCACAAACTCCGACATCTATTTATACAATATCGAAACCAAAGAGACAAAAAATATTACCGAAGACAATTTAGGGTATGATAAATATCCTGTATTTTCTCATGACGGAAATAAAATTGCTTGGATGAGCATGGAGACACCGGGTTACGAATCGGACAAGGAGCGCCTTTTTGTAATGGACTTTAATACCGGCAAAAAAGAGTATATCAATGAAAACTGGGACCAAAACGTACAAAGTTATATTTGGAGCGATGACGGTACCGAAATGTATTTTACCAGCGGATATCATGCCACATACCAAATATATAAGGTTGATATAGCCTCAAAAGAGTTTACCCAAATTACTAAAGGACAGCATAACTATACAGGCTTTTCAAAATTGGGTAATAAAATAGTGGGCTCAAAAACCACACACCAAATGGCTACCGAACTTTTTGTTATTGACGAACAAACAGGCAGCGAGCAACAGTTGACTTTTGTAAATAAAAATATTTACGACAATATAAAACTTGGACATTCGGAAGAGCGCTGGGTAAAAACCACCGACGGAAAAGATATGCTGGTTTGGGTAATATACCCGCCAAACTTCGATGCCAATAAAAAATACCCTGCCATACTTTACTGTCAGGGAGGGCCACAATCGGCAGTAAGCCAATTCTTCTCGTACCGCTGGAATTTCTCGATAATGGCGGCAAACGACTATATTATAGTAGCTCCCAACCGCCGCGGCTTGCCATCGTTCGGGCAAGAGTGGAACGCGCAAATATCAACCGACTATTACGGCCAAAATATTAAAGACTACCTTTCGGCAATTGATGCACTTAAAACAGAGCCATTTATTGACGAAAACCGCTTAGGCTGTATTGGTGCAAGCTATGGAGGATACTCCGTATTTTATTTGGCAGGGCATCACCAAAAAAGGTTTAAAGCGTTTATATCGCATTGCGGAATGTACAACTTAGAGAGCTTTGCAGCCGCAACCGAGGAAACATTTTTTCCAAAACACGACTTAGGCGGAATGCCATGGGATATAGATAACGAGGTTGCACAAAAATGCTATGCCAACTCACCACACAAATTCGTCCAAAATTGGGACACCCCAATAATGATAATAACAGGCGGAAAAGATTTTAGGATACCATATACCGAGTCGTTGCAGGCATTTAATGCGGCACAGTTACGCGGTATCCCCAGCAGGTTGCTGTATTTTCCCGATGAGACACACTTTGTTACACAACCACAAAATGCCATTTTATGGCAACGCGAATTTTTTGATTGGCTCGATAAATATTTAAAATAACCGTAACAATGCTTTAAACATATATCGTAATGTATTAACAATCGTACATTAGATTAGCACCCAAATTTATTTGGGTGTATAAAACAATTACAAAACACCCCATATTCTCAATAAGTTTGCTATGCAAACTTATTGAGAATTGGGTACATGAGTTAATTATATCGCAATACACCAAGCTAAA
>CAYQPP010000278.1:1916-4941 GCA_964419235.1 uncultured Bacteroidales bacterium | reverse complement strand
CACTAAAAAAAGAAGAAGATTTACAAACCCATTAAAATAACAGTAGAACCAAAAATTCTTACGGATATATGATATAATTAAAATTTATCCTTATGCTTTTTTCAGCTCACTATGTAGTATAACAGCAATATATGTCCCAGTATTGAAAAGCCGAGCGACCAATAATACCAACGCTTTTTTATCAACCTCAACAAAACAACAAATCCCGAAACAAAAACAGGTATCAGTCCCAAGAAATCGACACGACTAAAAAAAGAAATCATATGAAATCCTAAAAAAAGAGGTAAAAAGAAAGCAAACATAAACCAAAATTCAGCATTCACCTGATTCGGTTTTTTAAATATCCTGCCAAAGTATTTAAAAGTAACCCACCACAAACCAATATATAAAACAGGGAAAATCATAATAATCTGATAACCGATAAATCCGGTATTTTCGCCTATCGGAACCGTTAAGAAACGAATAATATCTCCTGCAAGATAAACTTTCATTGAAATATTTTGCGATTCGATAACCCTGTTTACAAAAGGCACTGAAATAATTGCGGCAACAATAAGAGTTATGTAAGGATACGGAGAAATAAGATATTTGCGATAACGCGATGAAAATATTAAAAACAAAAGCATTCCTATGGGCAAAGCCAATCCCGACAGCTTATTTAATAAAGCCATTCCCATAAATAAACCCGAAAGCAACCACGATTTTTTATCATTGTCGAAAACAGCATTATACAAAGTAAGTAAACTTAAAGTCCAAAACAGTAAAAGCAAAGAATCGGGCAATACCGTAATAGAAACATATGTGATAAGCAAAGTTATTGAAACAACAATCCACGAAATATATTTACGATTATCAGATCGTATTACTTTTGAAAGTAAAATAAACATTGTCCACTGCGAAAGCAACGATACAAAAAATGAAAACAACCGCAAAAAGATTAACGAATTTGTCGATATTATACCTGTATCGAACAGTAATCTTACAAAAAACGGAAGAACCGTATCAGTATGATTATCAAAATAGAAAGATTCCAAAGGCAAAGTATCAACAATAAAAATAAGCAATAACCGAATAATATTAAAAGAGGCGATTATGTATAGTGCTTTTCGCATATATTCTCAATTTTATTATAAAAAAACTTCAATTATTCTTTTTTATTGTAGTTGTTTTTATTAAAAAGATTTAAAGTCATCGAAATAGTTGCTTCCGATGACTTTTTATTTTTAAAATAATAAAAAACTACTCTTCGATAATAACTATTTTTTCGATTTTATCGCCTGCCTTTATGGCATCAATAACATCTAATCCCTCGTAAACTTTACCAAAACAAGTATGTTGTCGGTCGAGATGAGCGGTATTTTCTCTATTATGACAAATAAAAAATTGAGAACCGCCGGTATTTCTTCCTGCATGAGCCATACTAAGCACTCCGCGGTCGTGATACTGATTGCCACCGTCAAGTTCACAATCAATAGTATATCCCGGTCCGCCTGCTCCTGTTCCGTCGGGACAACCACCTTGTATTACAAAATCAGGTATTACTCTGTGAAATGTTAAACCGTCGTAAAAACCTTGCTTAGCAAGTTTTATAAAGTTATCAACCGTATTTGGTGCGTCTTTTTCGTAAAAATTAACTTTCATTACGCCTTTTTCTGTGTGTATTTCCGCTTTTTTCATTATCTTTTATTTTTAAAATTAAATTATTTCGTCAATCAGATATCTCTTTTCCATGTTGAGAATTTAACATACAACAAAATGTTTTGCAAAAATACTTAAAAAATAACATATATTTTGTATTTTTAACAAATCACTCTATGACCGTTAATACTATGAAAAAAATTACTGAAATTGATTTAGCAAAACTTCAAAAGTTGGAGATGTTAGCTTCAATCGCTTGCGAAGCTGATAATTCAATTTTGATTATTGAAGTTGACGGAAAAATCAAATGGGCTAATAAAGCATTTGAAAAATTATACGGTTGCAAATTAAATGACTTAATAGATAACAGTGAAAATGATGATTTTGGTTTTATTACGGTAATAAACGAAACCGACAGTAATTTTTTTCAAAACAATACTTCTTTAAGTTTTTCTCGTGAAATAACAACAGGCAATAATGTTCGTAAATGGATTCAATCAACTCTTACACCTGTAAAAGATAAAAATAACAGTATTAAGCATTTTATTGTTATAGAGTCTGATATTACACATCAAAAAGAAGTTGAAGAAGAATTGGTTCAACGTTGGGAAAATACTCAAACACTAAACGAACATATTGAAGTTGTCAAAGAATATGTTGAAAGTCAAATAAAAGAACTAAATCAACAAAAAGATGCACTACAAGCAGCAAAAGAAAAAAGTGAAGAAGTTCTTAAAAAAGTATTACCGTATGAAGTTGCCATTCAATTAAAGAAAAAAGGTTTTGCAACTCCCCGTCAATATAAAAAAGTTACGTTATTAAATCTGAATATCAGAAATTTCAGTCATTTAAGCGATATTATTCCCATTGATGAACTTGTAAAACAGTTACACGAACTTTTAATTAAATTCGACAATATTCTTGACAATCACTATGTTGAAAAAATAAAAAATTACGGCGGAATTTATTTGGGAGCAGGCGGTGTGCCTCTCAGAAACAGAAGTAACCCAATTGATGTTGTATTGGCAGCTCTTGAAATACAAAAAACAGTAGAACAAACCAATAAAGCCAGAAAACAAGCCGGTATAACACCTTTTATTGTAGGAATAGGTATTCACACAGGAAAAGTTATTGCAGGAATTGTAGGAAAAAACAAACTATCGTATGATATTTGGGGAGATACCGTAAACATAACAGCCGAGATTGAGAAAAATATTCCCGAAGGAAAAATATTTATTTCCAAAGATACTTTTAATTCTATTTCAGAATTTTTTGCTGCGGAAGAAACCAAAACAATGACATTTGACTCTGAAATAAAACTGAAAATATTTGAAGTATTCGGCATTAAAAAAGAATTTGCCGAAGACAATGAAGGAATAGTTCCCAA
>CAYQPP010000278.1:0-1816 GCA_964419235.1 uncultured Bacteroidales bacterium | reverse complement strand
ATTTTTTATAAATACAACGGATTTTCGTTTCAAGAACAGCGAGAGATAGGATTTATTTTATCAAACAACGAAGAAATAGTATTGTATCCGCGTCAAATGCCCGTTGACTCTACAAAAATGGACGATATTACAAATGTAACAACACTTATTGTTTATAAATTATCAGGCGAACAGTATAAATTATTAACGGAATATCCCGTAATACAATTCAAATATTATGTAACATCGGGGTTTGTGCCTATTGATATTAAATCATCTAAACAAATGAATATATTGCATGTTTTGCGATGTATAGAATAAAAAATTTGTGCATTTTTATAATATTAACGAAATTGTTTGCATTACTTACAATGCACCAACCTGAGTATTTTTACCAAACAGCAAAACAGATATTAAAAAAACATACATATTTAAATAGCTGTAAAAAATGAAATTAATACCTTTGTACAATTAAAAATCAACAAATAAATAACATAATATTATGAGTGAAAAAATTTTTGACAAGGTAAAGCCGGGAGTTGTAACCGGTAACGATATGGCAGAAATATTCCGTATTGCAAAAGCAAACCAATTTGCTATTCCTGCTGTAAATGTAGTGGGAAGCGACTCAATGAATGCTGTAATGGAAGCTGCAAAAACAGTTAATTCTCCTGTTATTATTCAATTTTCAAACGGCGGAGCTTCCTTTAATGCCGGAAAAGGATTAAAACTTGAAGGTCAACAAGCTGCTATTCTTGGAGCTATTGCCGGAGCAAAACATGTTCACGAGTTAGCCGCAGCTTATGAAGTGCCTGTTATTTTACATACCGACCATGCCGCTAAAAAACTTTTACCTTGGATTGACGGATTGTTAGATGCCAGCGAAAAACATTTTAAAGAAACAGGAAAACCTTTGTTCAGCTCTCATATGCTTGACTTATCCGAAGAACCTCTTGAAGAAAACATTGAGATAAGCAAAAAATATCTTGAAAGAATGAGCAAAATGGGGATGACTCTTGAAATTGAACTTGGAATCACAGGAGGCGAAGAAGACGGTGTTGACAATACCGATGTTGACAGTTCAAAATTATACACACAACCCGAAGAGGTTGCTTATGCTTACGCAGAATTAAGTAAAGTTAGTCCTAACTTTACCATTGCCGCATCGTTTGGTAATGTTCACGGAGTTTACAAGCCGGGAAATGTTGTATTGACTCCTAAAATTCTTGATAACTCTCAAAAATACATTCAAGAGAAATATAACACCGAAGAAAAACCTGTGAATTTTGTATTTCACGGCGGTTCAGGTTCAAGTCAAGATAAAATTCGCGAAGCTATCGGCTACGGCGTAATTAAAATGAATATTGATACTGATACTCAATGGGCTACTTGGGAAGGTGTAATGAATTATTACAAGAAAAACGAAGCATACTTGCAAGGACAACTTGGTAATCCCGAAGGTGACGATAAACCAAACAAAAAATATTACGACCCTCGCAAATGGTTACGTGCCGGCGAAGAATCAATGGTTGAGCGTTTAAAACAAGCTTTTGAAGATTTGAATGCTATTAACCGCAACTAACTAACCCAAACTCTTGCTAAATGCAGATAATTTACTATTACATAGCTTATTGCATAAGTCAGAGTTAAACGATAAGTGTTTAATAAATGCTGTCTTAAAAAAGGCAGCATTTTTTTATTATTTGTTCAAATTCACTTAATATCATAGCTGTTGCTCCCCACACTTTACATCCACTAAACAAATAATAAGGAACATTCGCCTTTAATCCGTGAATATTTTGCTCTTCTGATTTTTTACTCTCAGATGATAACAATT
>CAYQPP010000277.1:0-4950 GCA_964419235.1 uncultured Bacteroidales bacterium | reverse complement strand
TCGGGTTGAAACTTGCTAACAAAGCTTCCGCCAATGGTAAACCTACTGTCCGATTCAGACAAGCCTTGGAAAATATCGTTTAACGGAAAAACACCGTCAACACCGCGGACAATACCTTCGCCAACTTCCCAAAAGTTTCTTTGTTTGCCAATAATACCTGTTAAAACAACGCCTTTATAAGGCATTACTTTAATGCGGGCACCTTCCATTGCATTGTCGTAACCCAAGTCGCGGTCTTCGTATGTTCTAAAAACAAGCCCGTTTCCAAACTGCTCGTAAAAATTACCTGCTGTAACCTCAACAAAATTGCCTTTATAGGTGGCAAATTTGTATGCAATGCCAAAACCGTCATATGATTGATTATAACCTTTCATGGTATTAAAATAGCCTTCGAACCTAACGCCGGCAGTAAATTTGCCATAGTTATATATTACATTCATATATGAGTTCGACAGCAATTTTTCGGCAATTGTGTCGGCACCAATTTTGGCATCGGGTATGTAGCTTTGGGCATCAAGTTTAAAGTTGCCTGTAACACTACCCTTTGTTGGGTCAAATTGGGCATATGCGCCTAAGCTGCATATTCCAACTATAAATAATAGTATTAATATTTTTTGCATTGTGCTAATTTATTTAAGGCTCTCTCCGTTTGCTAATTTTTTTATTAACTCATAAAGCTCCTCTTCGTCGCCGTCGGTATATGATGTGTGCTGAAACACAACCTTACCGTTGCCGTCAATTAAAAAAGTGTGTGGTACGTTGGGTACGTTCATAGCGCGTTTAAACTCACTATTTGGATCAACATAAACCTCATACTCCCATCCTTTACCGTTTACAAAAGGGGCAACGCGGGCCATGCTGCGGGTGTCGTCAATTGAAATGGCAATTACCTTAACTCCTGTCTCTTCAACCCAGTCGGGGTAAACTTCGGCAATATTTGTTAATTCGCGCACACACGGTTTACACCATGTAGCCCAAAAATTAATTACCATAGGCTTGCCATCGTTGTTAAATGTTGATGAGTTAATAGTTTTGCCACCTGTTGTTTTCAAATCGACCGATGGGATGGTTTGATTTCCTAATTGGCTAAAGCCGATAAGGACTATCAAAGAAAAAATTGTAGTTGATAAAATTTTTTTCATCTTTTTATATTTTTAAGTTTTTATTATTTGTGCAAAAATAAACTAAAAAAATTAATTTGAGGCTGTTCTATATCATATTTTACTATGATTGTAACATAACAAATATCATACAACTTTTAAAAAACACACGACATTTGTAGTACAAACAAAAAAATATGCTACTATTGTTATAAAACCATAGCTAATGGAGATTGTTATTTTATTTTTAATTGCCGTGGGTTTGGCAATGGATAGCGTTACAGTGTCGGTATCGTGCGGGTTAATTTTGCAAAAGTTTAACAGGCGCGATACATTTAAAATAGCTCTATATATGGGTGTTTTTCAAGGTTTTATGCCTGTATTGGGCTGGCTGCTCGGCAGTTCGTTCAAATCGTATATTGAGGCATTTGATCATTGGGTGGCATTTGTTATCCTTGTTTTTCTTGGCGGAAGGATGATTTATGAACAGATAACATTAAACGACGATTTTAAATGTTTTGACCCTACTAATAATAGAACACTTTTGGGTTTGGCTTTGGCAACAAGCATTGACGCATTGGCCGTAGGAATAACTTTTGGGTTAATAAATATTTCATTGTTGACGGCATCGCTGGTAATAGGTTCGGTATCGTTTATACTATCGTATATGGCAGTATATTTTGTTATAAAGTTTAAGCAGAAATTAAAATTCCCTTTCGATTTGGTTGGTGGAATTATACTTATAATAATAGGCTTTAAAATACTTATTGAACATCTTTTAGACCATGGCTTGATGTGATGTAGGTTGCAGGTTGCTTTGAAAAAGCAGTTTAAAAACCTCATTGTCTAGTAAAAAAATCATCAAAAACAGTTCATTTTATAAAAATTGACCTATTTAGTGCAGGCACTAATTAAATAATTATAATTTTGCGCAAATTTTAATTGCAATGAAGTACCACCTTATAGTTTTAGGATGCCAAATGAACATATCGGATAGCGAGAGGGTGCGTTCGGTAATTGAGCGGATGGGTTTTGCCCACACCGATAATGAAGATGAGGCACACCTATTGGGCATTTTGTCGTGTTCGGTAAGGCAAAAACCTATCGACAAGGTGTATTCGCGCATATACAAATGGAATAGGATGAAATCGAAAAAAAACCTCCTCACTTTTGTGTCGGGGTGTGTGTTGCCCGACGATAGCGAGAAATTCTTGAAGCTATTCGATTTTGTGTTTCCCATGAGCGAGCTAAACAGTTTTCCTGATATGCTAAAAGAGTACGGTGTTGCTTCGCCTGTTTCGCTACAACCACTTGATAATGACATTGCTATTGATAATTATTTTAAGCAAAAACCACAACAAAAAACTTTTAAACCTGTAAAAATAGCTTCAAAAACTACCAAAACAACACTCCCGTCAAACACCGATATATTTAAGCTTTGGGATGTAAACCCCAATTACCAATCGGAATTTGAGGCTTATGTGCCCATACAAAACGGATGTAACAAATTTTGTACGTATTGTGCAGTCCCATACACCCGAGGGCGCGAAGTGTCGCGGCCATCGGGCGAAATAATCGAAGAGGTTGTAAAACTTATGAAAAACGGGTATAAATCAATAACCTTATTGGGGCAAAACGTAAATTCATACGGGTTAGACAGGGATGACGAGGTGTCGTTTGCGCAGTTGTTGCATATTATCGGAAAAGAGGGCGAAAAATTAAACAACCCAACATGGGTTTATTTTACGTCGCCACACCCGCGCGATATGAGCCGCGATGTTATTGAAGTCATTGCAGAACATACCACGCTTGCAAAACAGATTCACCTGCCGCTGCAATCGGGCGACGACACGGTGCTTGAAAAAATGAACCGCAAGCATAACGTTGACACTTATCGCGAAAGCATTAAGCATATTAAAGAATTGATACCGCAGGCAACGCTGTTTACCGATATTATTGTTGGGTTTACGGGCGAAACAGAGGAGCAGTTTCAACACTCAATGGATTCGTTTGACGAGTTTGAATATAACATGGCATATATTGCAATGTACTCGCCAAGGCCGGGGGCACAAAGCTACAAATGGATTGACGACATACCCAAAGAGACAAAAAAAGATAGGCTGCAAAGGCTTTCGGACAAGTTGAGGGGGATTTCATTAAAATATAATAAAACCCTTATTGGCAAAACAATGCCTGTTTTGGTGCGCAACACCGAGCGCAAAACGGGATACCTGTCGGGGCACAACGAGGGTAAAATAGTAACCCGTGTGCTATCGAACGACAAAAGCCTTATCGGGAAGTTTGTTACCGTTGAAATTACTGATGCGGCAGACTTTTCAATAACAGGCAAAATGATTTGATTTTTGATATGCCCTGTTCAAAACAACTATTTTGGCAATAATTATTATTGAATACTGTTTAATTGCAAATTGGCATTTAACTATTTGAATGATTTTTATTATCTTTAAGAATAAATTTATGTAATTAAATTTTACTGCCATGGGAGATTTTTATCAAACATCAAAGGTAACCACCTTGCATAATTTCAGAAGCCGAAAACTTAAAGATATTGAAAAAGAGTTACTTAGGTATAGTGAGCGGAGGCCTGTTGGTTTAATTATTCCATCATTATATTCTGAATTACAGAGGCCTGCATTAACCAATATTGTAAACATATTAAAAGAGATACCTTATTTGGGCGAAATAGTTATAGGTTTAGATGCAGCAAATAGAGATGAATTTCTAAAAGCAAAAGAGTTTTTTTCGGTGTTGCCGCAGCGTCATAGGGTTATTTGGAATGATGGCCCCGGCATGAAGCATCTGGAGTTTTTACTAAACGAGGAGAATATACACCCAGGCAACCCGGGCAAAGGCAAAAACGTGTGGTTTAGCTTTGGGTATATGATTGCATCGGGGCGTTCGGAAGCTATTGCCCTGCACGATGCCGATATTATTACCTATACCCGCGAAATGTTGGCAAGGCTACTTTACCCCGTTGTTAAACCAACCTTTAACTATAAATATTGCAAGGGCTACTACTTTAGGGCCGATGAGGAAAAAATAAACGGACGTATGGTGCGACTGCTGGTAACGCCACTGTTGCGCACACTAAAAAAATTTTTGGGGCAGTTGGAGTACCTCGATTACCTCGATGGTTTTAGATATATATTGAGTGGCGAATTCTCGATGCGCGCCGATGTTTTAAAAACTATCCGTATCCCGAGCGATTGGGGGCTTGAGGTTGGTATTTTGGCCGAAGTACATCGCAATAACGCCGTGAGCCGAATCTGCCAAGTTGAAATTGCTGATAGGTACGACCATAAACACCAGTCAGAATCGTTTGAAAATCCCGAAAAAGGCCTATCAAAAATGAGTTTTGATATTTCGCGTTCAATTTTCGGAAAGCTGGCATCAGATGGATGTGTTTTTAACGAGGGTATGTTTAGGTCAATTAAAGCAACATACCACCGTATTGCATTAAACATGGTTGAGCAATACAACAACGATGCCGTAATGAACGGGCTGACTTTTGACAGGCACAAAGAGGAGCGCTTGGTTGACCAGTTGGCAAGAAACGTGTATCAGGCAGGCATTAGTTATATAAACAATCCAAACCAGACCCCGGTAATGCCAAGCTGGAAAAGGGTTATTAGTGCTATACCCGATATTAAAAAAGAATTTTATAAAATTGTTGAAGAGGATAATAAGATGTAAGGTTGTTAGATGTTAGACTCAAGACACAAGACTCAAGATGTTAGATATTAGACATAAGACATAAGACTCAAGACACAAGACACAAGACACAAGACACAAGACACAAGACATTAGACATAAGACTTAAGACATTAAC
>CAYQPP010000276.1:0-4973 GCA_964419235.1 uncultured Bacteroidales bacterium | reverse complement strand
ACCTCGATTATAGAACAACATCATGTTAGGTTATAGTCTGACAGAGGTGTACAAAGACACGAGTATGCAAACTAAATATTAAAAACAACAATTAACAAAAGCCAGTTCTCCTTTACGTAGTAGGGGAGATGTCAGGCTTACAGCCTGACAGAGGGGTAAAAAAAAGCGATAACAATAACAAATTATAAATCATTAAAATTTTACAACCATGAAAAAACAGATTTTAATTTTATCGGGACTGATTTTTACAGTTACTCTATTTGCTCAGAACGGAATATCAAAATATTCACGAGCACAAATGCATAGCATCGAATATTCGCAATATTTTAGTTTGGATAATAAAATGCCTGTTTTTATTAACAATGAAAAGAGTATTGAATTAAAAGAAAATAATTTTTATAATACTAAAGATAATAAGAAATTAGATTCTACATATTATTACAACTGGGATACCGAACTCAATGATTGGGTTCAATCAAGAAAAATTGAATTCTCATATGATGAGAATGGAAATAGGACTCTGCAAGCTAATTTTAATTGGGATACCGAACATACTAAATGGGTTGTTACAAATAAAACTGAATACACCTACAACAATAATGGAAATATAACTCTGTATGCTAGTTTTAAATGGGATTCTGGACTTAATGATTGGGTAGGAGTTTGGAAGAACACTACTTCTTATGATGCAAATGGGAATATTATTGAAAATATTTATTACTCTTGGGATACAGGACTTAACGGTTGGGTTAAATCTTATAAAAATGTCTATTCACACGAAGAAAACGGAAATATTATCGAAAGCATAAATTCATCTTGGGATACCGAACTCAATGATTGGGTTGTTTCCGGTAAAACAGAATACTCCTACGATGAGAATGAAAACCTGACTTTGCTTTCTTATTTTAACTGGGATACCGAACTCAATGATTGGGTTGCTTCAAGTAAAACTGAATACTCCTACGATGAAAATGGAAATATAACTCTGCAAACTAATTTTAATTGGAATACCGAACTTAATGACTGGGTTCAATCAAGTAAAATTGAATACTCCTACAATGATAATGGAAATAGAACTTTATATGCCTTTTTTAACTGGGATTCCGAACTTGATAATTGGGTGGGAGTTTGGAAAAATACTTTTACTTATAATGCAAATGGAAATACTTTTGAAATGATTAATTACTCTTGGGATATTGAGCTTAACAATTGGGTTCAGTCAAGCAAAACAGAATACTCTTACGACGAGAATGAAAATCTGACTCTGCTTTCTTATTTTAATTGGGATACCGAACTTGATGATTGGGTTGCTTCCGGCAAAGGAATAAACTACTGGTCGGAATTTACCGCTGTTGATGAAATTATTGCGTCAGAGGGTTTTAAAGCATTTCCAAATCCAAGCTCAGGGAGCATAAATATTTACACTAATATATCAGATAATAAGCCTTTTAATATTGAATTGATAAATACAAATGGACAATTAATTTATAGCAAGCATATTAACTCATTTAATAGAGTTAACACTATTGAAATCCCCGATATTTTAAAAGGAATATACTTATTAAAATTGTATTGTAAAGACTTTATTAAAACCGAAAAAATAATAATAGAGTAAAAGTATGTGGTTTGTTATAATAACGGGCTGTCTAATAATGCTTACTCATGTTTCTTTAAAATAAGATATGAGCAATAATATTTTTTTAACGGGTTAAGCCATTAAACACGAAAGGGCAACGCAATAAAATTTCGATTTTTGGCTTTCGCTGCGCGACATTACAACAACGGGTTTAATTGTACCTTGTATCAACCCTGCCAATTCGCCGCCGCCAAAAAGCATTAATCCTTTATAAAAGCTATTGGCCGATTCAAGTGAGGGGAAAATCAAAGCATCGGCTTCACCATTAATTGGTGTTGAAACACCTTTTATCTTCACACTTTTAGGGTCGCATGCAAGAAACACATCAAGTGGGCCATCAATAGTACACTTCTGTATTTGCCCCCTATCTACCATTTTGCATATTTGGGCATAATCAATACTGTACTGAAAATTTTCGCTAACTTTTTCGGTTGCCCCAATAAGCGCAACTTTAGCGTTATCGATACCAAATTTTTTTGCCATGTTGACTGTATAGTTAACCATGGCTATTTTTTGTTTTAAATCGGGGTAAGGCAAAACGGCCGTGTCTGAAATAAATAGCAATTTATCGTATTTAGGAAGTTCAATAGCACACACATAGCTCATAACAGCCTTGGGTGGCAATAAACCTTTTTCTTTATTTAGTACTGCCTTCAAAAATTTATCGGTGCCTATCAGCCCTTTCATCAATACATCGGCCTCACTATTTTTAACCATATAAACAGCTTTTTCAACAGCTTTTTCATGATTAGGCTCATCAATTATTTCAAACAATTCGGGGTTTGCGTTCTCTTTTTTTAACAACTCAATAATTTTGCTCTGGTTTCCAATAAGTATTGGAGAAGCAAAACCCGAGTTAAAAGCCTCAATTAAAGCCCCTATTGTGTTATCGTCTTCGGCAACCGCAACTGCTATCCTTTTTTTAATATTTAGTTTTTGCAGATGCTCAACCATTTGGTTCAATGATTTTATTTTGTCCATAATATTGTTTTACATGTTTATTTCATTTTTTATGTGCAATGCCATCTCTTGTTTAGTAACGTTGGTAGGGTTAAAAAATTTAACGCAGCAGAAAAGGAAAAGGGTTAAACCATCACACTACCCATCGTTTACGCATGCGTTCCCATTTGTAATCGCGGTGTTTTGTAATCTCTTCAACATCAGCATCGGTTAAATGTTTAAATCTGCCTTGCTTTGTTAAATACTCCTTAGCCGATTTAAACTTTTTGGGGTTTCTGTTTAATTTAAAATTACCGTTTTCGTATTCGGCTAAATAAAACAAGCCGCAATCAACCGCCTCTTTGGCTATTTCAACCGATGTATTTGTTGGTGTTCCCCAACCTGTTGGACACGATGCATAAACATGAATAAAACTTGCACCTTTTACATGTTTAGCTTTGTTTACCTTATTAATAAAATCTTGTAAATAGCCGATACTTGCAGTTGCTGCATACTCAATATCGTGAGCGGCAACTATTTCAAAAAGATTTTTTTTATGAGTAATTGTGCCCGGTAAGTTTTTCCCTGCCGGGGTTGTAGTTGTTTTAGTCCCGTAAGGTGTTAACCCGCTTTTTTGAATTCCGGTATTCATATAAGCCTCGTTATCATAGCAAATATAAAGCACATCATCGTTTCTGTCAATCATACCCGACAAAGCCTGAAAACCAATATCAGCAGTACCGCCATCGCCTGCAAAAACAACGGTTTTGTAGTTTTTTAACCCAAGTGCCTTAGCTCCTGCAGCAATACCCGATGCCATGCTGGCTACCCCCGGAAATGGTGTAATAATTGCATTATTTACAAAAGCCATTTGTGGATAAATAAAACCTACTGCTGCCATACATCCGGCAGGAAGGGCTGCAAATGTTCGCTCGCCGGTAACTTTCAGCACATGGCGAACTGCTAAGCTACCACCACAACCTGCACATGCTTTATGTCCATAAAAGAACTCTTTATCGGTAATGTTTTTTGGTGTTATCTTAGGTAAATTATTTAACATAGTAGTTTGCATTTGTATCAACATTCAGGTTAATAAATTCAACGGTATTTTGCCCTTTAACTTTCAATCCTTCAAACAGTTGGTTAAACATATCTTCAATATTTTGAATAGATATATCGCGACCACCAAGTCCGGCTATAAAGTTCTTTTTAAATAAATTGTTTCCGGTTTTAGATAATGCCGAGTTGACATTGGTAAAAACCGTTCCTTCATATCCAAATGATATGTCTTTGTCGATTACTCCAATGGCTTTTATTTTTTTGCTCAATTTCATTATCTCTTTTTCAGGAAAAGGGCGCATATACCTAATTTTCAATAATCCAACTTTCACACCCTTATTTCGTAATTTATCGACAACAACGCGTACAGTACCTGTTACACTGCCAAGGGTTACTAAAACAACATCGGCATCATTACAAAAATACTCCTCAACCATACCGTGATATTTTCTGCCAAATACTTTGGCAAAATCATTATCGGTTTCAGCAATTACATCAATTGAATTGAGCATTGCTACTTGTTGCTGATATTTAAACTCGGTGTTATCAGATGGTTGTGAGCTGAATGCCATGTTTTTTGGATTCTCAAAACTCATTTTGTTAGGTGTTTCAAATGGGGGCAAAAATGCATCAACTTTTTCTTGTTCAGGAATTTTAACCATCTCATAAGTATGGGTAAGGATAAAACCGTCAAGATTTACCATAAAAGGCGTTAACACTTTTTTATGCTCGGCAATTTTATAAGCCTGAATAGTCATATCTAAAGCCTCTTGGGCATCTTCAACATAAACCTGAATCCATCCTGAATCTAACTGAGACAGCGAATCGCGATGGTCGCCATAGATACTCCATGGTAAAGCAACCGATCGGTTTGCGTTCATCATTACAACCGGATATCGCCCGCCACTTGCATAGTGTAAGCCCTCAACCATATAAAGCAAACCTTGCGACGATGTTGCCGTAAATGTGCGTGCACCAACAGAGCTGGCACCCATTGCTGCCGATATAGCCGAATGTTCCGACTCAACATGCATATATTCAGCTTTTAAGCTACCGTTTTCAACCATTTCTGATAATAGTTCAACGGTAATTGTTTGGGGTGTTATAGGATAAGCTGCTATTACATGCGGACGGCATAGTTTTGTACCATATGCTACAGCCTCATCACCTGAAATAAATATTTTCTTTTCTTTCATATTATTCATGTTTGAATCATTTAAGTCATATTAGATTTAAATTTCTCAAAATTGTGTGCTTTTAATAATGTTTGATTTAAAATAAATGCATCAATCTCCTTCAATCTCCTTCAATCTCCTTCAATCTCCTTCAATCTCCTTCA
>CAYQPP010000275.1:0-4992 GCA_964419235.1 uncultured Bacteroidales bacterium | reverse complement strand
TCAATCTCAAATCTAACTTTTCCAATTAATAATCTTCCCGTTATCGAGGTAGCGCATCTCTTTCGGAATATTTGCCCTTATTTCGGTTTTTAAAGCCTCAATAAGTTTTTCTTTTAAAAAGCCATCGGGCGTTATGATACTAACCTCGCGTTTGGGTGTTGGCTCCTTGAACAGGCGCAGGCGTTTTTTCCTTTCATCATTTAAATCTAATGTGGCAAGGTAAGGCAGCAGGGTATATCCATAGCTCTGCTCAACAAATTTCATGAGTACCTCGAGCGAACCTGTTTTATATCCGAATTTTAATTTTTTAGGATAGTAGTTTTGCTCACCGCAAAGATTTATAACATGGTTGCGAAAGCAGTGCCCATCGGTAAGCAGCCACATTTCGTCAAGCTTAATGTCGCGCGATGATATTGCAGTTTTTTTAGCGAGTTTATGCTCGTTTGAAACAAACAGTACAAAAGGCTCAAAGTATATAGGGAGTTCATTCAGTCCGTCCTCGGCAATAGGTGTTGAAACAATGCCGATATCAATTAATCCCAAGTTCATTTTTTCAACCACCTCATGTGTCATCAGCTCCTCGACATAAATTTTTAGCTTAGGGTATTTATTAATCATTTTTGGGATAAACAGCGGTACAAGGTACGATGCAATAGTTGGGATAATGCCAATATGCACCTCACCCGACAAATCGCTCCTTGTGTTTGATATCAGCTCCGAAATGCGTGCTTGCCCTTTTAAAATTGTACGGGCCTGATTAATTATCTTTTTTCCGATAGCAGTAGGCTCAATGGGTTGTTTGTTTCTATCGAATATCAACACGTCGAGCTCCTCCTCCAGTTTTTTTATCTGCATACTAAGCGTAGGCTGCGTAACGTGGCAGTTTTTTGCCGCCGAAACAAAATGCCTGTGGTTATCAACAGCAATAATATACTCTAATTGTATAAGTGTCATAAAGCTTGGTTATCAGTAATTTAAAAATAGTGTTATCAATATCAAAAATTCATATTAAAAAGAAACTGGTAATAGTTATTGTTATAAGTAAGGCGGCGTGCATACCTAAAGCCAAATTCAAACGGCAGGGCAAACCTAAACAGGTGTAAATCGGCTGTTATGTCGGCGCCAACCGATGATAAGTTCGATTCGTTATTTTGGTACTCGAAGCTGCAATATTGGTAAAACGCATTGGCCTTAATCCTTTTTATATAAACATATTCAAACACATTCAAATCGGGGTATAGCAGCGGGAACAGATAGTTTGCCTGTACCGACACCATCTGTTTGTTTGTTTGGTGTGTGTATCCGTAAGGGTATGCCAGCCTGTCGGTAAAATTGTATTCGCCAAACTCTTTTTGCTGGTATCCGCCATAAATGCGCAGACCTTGGTTTTTTACAATGCCGGGCAAATACAGCCAAGCCTCGGCACTTGTTAGCCAACCCATTTGCCCCTTGTTAAACGGCGAGCTCATATACATAAATTTAAAAACCTGCCCCCACCTCGACTGCAAATCGCGATAGCTTGTTGTTAACAAATTATACATATAAAGCTGATAATAAAAACTATGTACTTTTGGGCTGGTCAATTGGATTGTATTTTCGGGCGATGGTGTTATGTCTCTATATTCGTATGCCATCATTGGCTGAAGCCGGCGAAACCATTTACCCCTGTCAAAATTAAACGGCAAATAGGCGCTCAAATAAACCGACACGTCGCTATATTTTACAAAGTGCAGACTGTCTTTTTCATCACTAATATAATTGCGGTAGTAGGTTTTTGAAAATGTCGATTTTAATATCGGGTAAAACCCTTTATACGAAAAATCAGCATAATAACGGTTACTTTTATCGGCAATGTTGTACTGATAACCGCCAACTAATGTTGAGGTGCTTAATACGTTTTGCGACATGAGCGTTGCTCCGGGGCCAACCTCAATGTTTTGAATATTAATACCAATTGGCGCCCAACTGTGCAGATTTATCAGATGCTTAAACCTACTGTAATTTTCGATTTTAAAAGTCGTATCAATATCGGTAAAGTTTATTTTTTGCTCGTCGTTTGCCAACTGCTTTACCAATTCGGTTTCATAAATTTCGGGGTTTTTGATTATCACGCTTGGCAATTTATTGTTTTTTGCCCTCTTTAATTTATACCCATTAGGCGTGTAATTTGTATAAATAAATTCGTTATTTCTGAAGCTGCCCTCTCCCACTCCATATTTAGCATTTGTAACGGCAGCCCATTGTTTAGTGTTTAAATTGTACCGCAAATAATTCGATGCATTGTTGTAAACGCCCTTTACAACTATTGTATTACCGCTATATGTAGGAAAGCTAATATCTGTGCTATCGCTTATAAACAGTTCGGTTACCCGATGCGAATGCAGATTCAAAACATTTAACGACTTACCATTCTCTCCCAACTTCAAAAAAACCACCTCTTTCATATTTGGCGACCATGACGGTTGTATGGGCTGCTCGTTATAAAAAACAACCGAGTCGGTAATTTTTCCTGAAAAGGCATCGCGAACAGTAATTGACCATTTTAGGTATTTATCAACTTCAACCGAGAGTATCTTAGTGTTGTCGGGCGATATGCGCGAATGATACGCACGGGTTTTATTGGTTACATACCTTTTTTTGCCTGTTTTTAAATTGAGCAGGACAATACGGTTATAGTTGTCATTTTCCCATCGGGTTGCCTTAAACTCGTTCCACACCAAAACCGAATCGTTATATGAAAAGGTTTGGTTAAAAACGCTTCCGGGCGTATAAATCGTTTTATCATTGCCATTTGGCAGGGTAACCACAATACGGGGAATATCGGCGTAGCTTGTTTTGTAGCTTATTATGCCTTTACCAAAGCCATATGGCGAATAGTAGTTTATATAATCATTTTGATTACCCGATGCTTCTGACCTTTCGTTATTTTCAGAAGTTGTTTCAGCACTAAAAACATGCATTAGCTCGCTATAAAGTTTTCGTTCGGGCAAACCCGACTCTTTTTTTATGCCTTTTGAAAAAGCATTGGGGTGAATGGGCGACCGTGCAATTTGGTTTAATGTTTTATCCCAAATACCATAACCATATTTTAGACGCGATAATGAGATTAACTGATATCCGAGTTCGTAGTGGTTGGGCACAAAATTTTTATACGACCCAAACTGGGCTTTTGGGTACGAATATATGCCGTAATTTTTTACTTGGGCTTTTAATCTCATTGTAAAATCGGGGATACGACCTCGTCCTAATTTTGATGCACCTGTTTCGTAGGCAACGGCATCGCCTTCAAAAAACCAGCGGGGTATGTGCCAGCCTAAAACCGCGCCAATAGCTTGCTCTCCAAAAAAATAGTACAAAAGCCGTGTGTTCGACTGGTTGAGCTTATCAATTTGTACCACATGCCTAAACTCGTGCAAGGCAAGGTTTCGGTTATGTGGTTCAGAATAACCCGTTTGCGGCGGCACCGTGTAAAGGTTCATGCGCTTAGGCGCCCATGCAACTTCGCCATTAGACAAAGTATTTTGGTTATGGATAATTATTGGTATTTTCCGCGGGTTATGCTTTAACGTTACGCCTGCGGTTTTATAAATCTCCTCAAAATATGCTGCGTAAGTCTTTCCTGTTGGCTCAATATCATCTGAAAAGATAATCCTAAAATGCGGTGTTTCAATTTTTTTCCAATTTATTGAGAACGGGTCTTGACCGTTTTCATAATATTGCGCAATAGATACTATATGAAATAGGATAAATGAAATAGTAAGAATAAATATCTGCCGCATATCATTAAATTACTTTAACATTTTCTCAATATTTCATTAAAAATTATCAGCCTTTTGCAATGGCGAACCGGGTTCATTGGCCATACCCTTATATACTAAATGATCAACCTGTTCAGGTATAATACGCTGTAAAAGGGCAATTGCCTGTCCTGTAAAAGTTAATATTTTGTTCCGTTTCTTTTTTTTGATTGATTTTAGCATAATTTTAGCAACCTTTTCGGCCGACATCATCTTCTCCTCTACCCTTGGTGTTTCGCCTTGCTCGTTGCCATTAGCCGTTAATGCATGCTTGCGAACCTCTGACGAGGTAAACCCGGGTGCAATTACCATAACGTGCAAGCCCGTTTTTAGGTACTCTATTCTAACCGACTCTAAAAAACCGTGCATTGCAAATTTTGATGCAGAATAGCCTGTCCTTCCGGGTAAACCGTGAAAACCAGCTACTGACGAAACGCCAACTATAACGCCGTTTTGTTTTAATAAGTGGGGTAATGCATATTTTGTGCAATATACCGTTCCCCAAAAATTCACATCCATCACTTTTTTCAAAACCTGTATCTCTGCATCAATAAACAATGCCCTCATTGATATACCGGCATTATTAATTAACAAATCAATTTTACCAAAATGGTTTAATGTTTGCTGAATCAAATTCTTGCAGTCATCTTCAATAGAGACATCTGTTTTGGTTATTAATGCTTCGCCACCAATTTTTTCAATCTCGGTTTTAATTTCGTTTAAACGTTCAAGCCTTCGGGCTGCAAGGCTAACTTTTGCACCTTGTTTAACAAATTCAAAAGCTGTTGCCTCTCCAATTCCTGATGATGCACCTGTTATTATTACAATTTTATTATTAAAACCCTTCATCTGTAAATTGAAATAGTGTTTATTTTAACAACACAAAGCTAAATAAATTAGCCTCGCTTATCAATAAATTGAAATTAATTTTAATTTAATAAAATATTTTTTTTTATTAAAATAATGAAAACCAACCCACTAAAATATTTCTATTAAAAAAAAATAAAAAAAAAACATTTCTGATTTGGAAAATAAATATTGGATAGTATCTTTGCATCGCCTTTTCAAAAAGGTATTGATTCAGTAGCTCAGTTGGTAGAGCACATCCCTTTTAAGGATGGGGTCCTGGGTTCGAGACCCAGCTGAGTCACAAAGGTAAAACTTAATTGTTTTGCCTTTTTTTTGTGCAAAAAAT
>CAYQPP010000274.1:3295-5026 GCA_964419235.1 uncultured Bacteroidales bacterium | reverse complement strand
GCGTTAATGCTTTGCCCCGTTAATTCCGATATCTCTTTTGACGAAAGGTTAAGCCGCAGGAATGCACAAAGCCTTTGCTCGCTGGGTGTTAGATCGGGAAAATTATTCATGAGCAGCTCGTAAAATTCGCTGTGTATCTGTTTAAAGCGTAGTTCAAACTCTTCCCATATCTCATCGTCGGTACTGTTTTGCAGCTCTTTGTGTATTCTGTTTATAGCTAATTTTGTTTCGTCTTTAACTGCATCGTTTTTAACGTCAATTAGTTTTTTTGAAATCTCTGTAAGTACCTCGTTCTTCTTTAGCAACGACATTACCTTTAAGGCAAGCTCTTTGTTTTTGAATTCAAGCTCGATTTCGAGGTTTGCTTTTTCGAGCTCGGTATTTTTTGATTTAACTTTTTGACGCGCAAATATCAGTATAACAATGCCAAGTCCAAGTATAAGGGTTATTATAATTATTATGTAGATAAAGTTTTTACGCTGTTGCATAATTATATTAGCCTGCCTCTCTTTTTCCAACTCATACTTAAATTCAAGTTTGGAGAGCTGGGCAACGCTTTTTTCAATATTAAGGCTGTCTTTTATTTGGTAGTTTATAATTAAGTATTTATTAGCCATTAATGAATCTCCAATTTGCAAATAGCTATTATATATTGATTTAGAGGCATCGTAAACAACTTTTTTGAGCCCATATTTTTTGCCTATTGCGTAAGCTTTTTTTGCGTGATCGATACTTAATTCAATATTTTCTGTTTCAAGGTAGTACGAGCTTAATACTATTTGTGAATTGGCTATAAGCATGGGGTGTCTTAGGTTTTGCAGAATGCTGTCGGCTTTTAATAAATAGGTTATGGCTTTATTATAGTTTTTTAATCGTTGGTTAATTGCGCCAATATTTATGTAATTAATGGCTTGTGCCCGTTTGTTCCCTATACTTTTGTTAATAACAACAGCATCTTCAAGGTATTTTATTACCATATCGTACTGCCTCAAATTGCCATAAACTGCTGCAATATCGTTTAGCCCCGATGCAATCCCCTCTTTGTTATTTTTTTCTTTAGCCATGTTTAGGGCTTTAAAATAATACTCAAGGGCTTTATTAAAGTTTTGTTGGTCAAAATACACCGATGCTATGCTTTTGAGCGCTTTTGCAATACCATCTTTGTCGTCTGCCTGTTCAAATAGTTCCAAGCTTTTAAAAAAACAGTCCGAGCTTTTGTCAAAATCGCCAAGGTCGGTAAAAACCAACCCTTTTAATTGATAGGCTTTGGCTAACCCTTTAGTGTTATTCAAACTGTTTGCAAGTTTCAATGATTGCGTTGCATAAAAAAGTGCCTTTTTAAAATTGGTAAGCCCGCTGTTTATTTCCGATAAAAGCAGCATGGCATTTAGTTTATAATTTTTGTCTTTTATCTCATCGCAAAGGTGGAGTGCTTTTTGTGCATATTCAAGGGCTTTGTCTTGGTTGTTGTTTTTATACTCTTCGGCAACCTTAAAAGTAAGGGCTGTTTTTTCTTTGGTATCTTCCGAGAATTTTATTGATAGCAAAAGGCTGTCAATATATTGATTTTGTGCTTGTACCGATGCCGATAAGAGCAAAGCTGTTAAAAAAGAGAATATATATTTTTTTGGCAGATGCATTTTTTAAGTTTTTTAACCCTTTATAATCCCAAAGATAACAAAACTTACTTATTATAAAAGATGAAATTTCAAGTTGCGGATATTATCAATT
>CAYQPP010000274.1:0-3195 GCA_964419235.1 uncultured Bacteroidales bacterium | reverse complement strand
TATTATCAATTATAAAATATTTAATTACATTTGCCAACGATTTTTGGTGTTCCGCATTTATGCGTTTTAAATCGGAATGAAAAGGGAATCCTGTTAAAATCAGGAGCTATACCCGTAGCTGTAAGCCTTATAACAGCTTTTTTATCTTCGCCACTGTTTATTTTATTGAATGGGAAGGTGTAAAAAAGTGAGGCAAGCCAGAAGACCTGCCATAAATCGTCAATTTTCGTAGCTTTCGGGGAAAAAAGCTTTGGGAACTAACTGTTTTCCAATCTTTTCCGGTTGTAATGATTATTGAACCACCTGAGCAAGTTGCTTTTGGTGTATCAATTATTAATTATTAACTTTTTATTATGAAAAAAGAATTACTTTTTGTCAAACTGCTTGTACTGGCAGTAGTGTTTAACGCAAGTGCCCAAATTGGTTTCGAGGGGCTGTTGCATGATTATCAGAATGGTGCAAACTTAAACGGAGGTTTTCACTCAAAAAATTACAAGTTTGTAAACTATTACAATTCGGCATATGATTCGTGGTCGGGATTTGCATACAGCAAAACAACCGATGTTGCAACCTCCGGTATCGCAAACCAATACTCGGCAATAACCGGCAGCGGCAACAGCCAAAGCAGTAATTATTTGGTGTCGTACGTATCTGCTTGGGATGGAGCCGACTATATTGCCCTCGATACCGCAACAAGCATAAACGGTTTTTATGTTACAAACAGTACTTATGCATATTTGAGCATGCACGACGGCGATAGCTATGCAAAAAAATTTGGTGGCGATTCGGGCGACGACCCCGACTTTTTTGTTTTAACGATTAAGGGGTTTAATAATGGCACTTATTCCGACTCTGTTGCTTTTTACCTTGCCGACTATCGCGATGCCGACAATAGCAACGATTATATTGTTAACGAGTGGACTTTTGTTGATTTGTCGTCATTAAATACCGTTGACAGCCTTACTTTTGAGCTAAACTCAACAGATATTGGCGAATATGGTATGAACACCCCTGCATACTTTTGTATCGACGATTTTAAAGACGGAAATAATGCTGTTGCAGATTTTGAGGAGTTTGATTTCGATTATTACAACGGCTCCGATTTGGCCGGCGGCTTTACAAGCGGCGAAGGATATTTTTATAACTCTTATAACCCGAGCTGGAATTCGTGGACAGGTTTTGCTTATTCGCGAAAAAACGATATTACAACAGCAGGCTGGACAAACCAATACTCGGCAATAACAGGGCAGGGGCAAAACTCCTCAGAGGCTTATGCCGTTGGCAACGGGAGCCCATCGGTAAAATTTGACAAAACTTACGACATTGGTTCAATTTGGGTTACAAACGGTACATATGCCTATTTGAGCATGCTTAATGGCGACTCGTTTGCCAAAAAGTTTGGTGGCAATTCGGACAACGACCCCGACTGGTTTTTGCTTACAATTAAAGGTTTTGATAATGGCGTATATACCGATTCGGTTAATTTTTATTTGGCCGATTATAGGTTTGATGACAATAGCAAAGACTATATTATCAATGAGTGGACAGAGGTTGATTTAAGCCCGTTGGGCAATGTTGACAGTATTAATTTTTCGTTTAACTCGTCTGATATTGGTGATTATGGAATGAATACGCCTGCATATTTCTGTTTAGATAATATTGCCGTTACGCCTGTTTCGGTAATTGCCGTAAGTTCAAACACAAATGTTGGTGTTTATCCTAACCCTGTTGTTGACAGGTTAAATGTATCTAATGTGAATAATAGTAATGTTAACATATTTAACCTATCGGGCAGACTTGTATATTCAATAAAAGCGTACCAAAACGATATAAGCATCGACTTGTCGAACTTTATAAATGGTGTGTATTTTGTTAATGTGCAAAACAAAAATGATGTTCATACATATAAGGTTGTGAAACAGTAAATTAATAAGTCCACAAATTACACTAATGTTTTTCATGTTAATTAGTGTAATTTGTGGACAAATATTTAAACATGAAGCAAACAATTATAATATTAACAAGTCTTATTGTAGCTAATTGCACTTATGCACAATATGCCCCGGGGGTTGGTGAATTAGGCTGTACGGCAATATATAAAGACAGTTCAGTAATTGTTGATTGGGCAAATAGTTGTGTTGTTTTAAGGGGTTTTATCAATATTGAGGATACTACCCAAACATTTACTCAGGGAGATATAACGTCGAACATGGCTTTTTTTGGCGATGCTAACGATGCGCTTGGGGCTGCAATGGGCAGTATGGATGTTGTTTCGTTGGGCGATGGAGGTAGTGCGGTTTTGTCGTTCAAAAATCCTATTTATAACGGTGCGGGTCCCGATTTTGTGGTTTTTGAGAATGGCATGAAATCGCAATCGCAGCCATACAGTTACTTTTTAGAGCTTGCCCATGTCGAGGTAAGCACAAACGGCATTGATTATGTCCGTTTTCCATCGGTTTCGTTAACCCAAACAAATAGCCAAATTGGGACTTTTGAAAACACAGACCCAACAAAAATTTATAACCTTGCGGGCAAGTACGAGGCAAATTATGGCACTCCATTTAATTTAGACGATATTGCCGATTCTATAAATGTTGATATCGACAGCATACTGTTTGTGAAAATTATTGATGTTGTGGGGGATATTAACCAAGGCTTTGCCAATTACGACAGTCAAGGTAACATAATAAACGACCCTTATCCAACCCCATTTTGGACAGGTGGGTTTGACCTTGATGCCGTTGGCGTTATAAATTCGAGAGCAAGCAATTCAATTAATTTTGTTGATGCAGAAAACGGTATCCGGATTTATCCGAACCCTGCAAACACAAGTGTGAATTTGCAATTTGAAAACAAAAACATAAAAGTTAAAAGTGTTGATATTTATGATATCGGCGGTAAATTATTGAGCCATTATATGGTAAAAAGTATTAATAATCCAATATTATTGAATATAAACAGACTAAATAGCGGAATATATTTTATTAAAATAAATACCACAAACTGTACAGTTGTTAAAAAACTAATTAAAGACTGACCCGCAAAATGATAAAGTATTTTTTTATTTTGGCATTTATATTAATTGCGGCAAACTCCCATCCTCAATCCTCTCAACCTCAATCTCCTTCAATCTCCCTCAATCTCCTTCAATCTCCTTCAATCTCCCTCAATCTCCTTCAATCTCCTTCAATCTCC
>CAYQPP010000273.1:0-5032 GCA_964419235.1 uncultured Bacteroidales bacterium | reverse complement strand
CTTCTAAAATCTACAATCTAAAATCACTAATCTACAATAAATCAATTTACGATTTAAGATTTTTTAATCTGCCATACTTTTTTTTAATGCTTATCCACATACTTACCCAATCAACCCTTCCGCCCTTACAGGGCGTTGCCCTGTACTAATGTTTTAGAGGCTTTCAGCCTAAAGTTTGAAAACTTGAGGCCAACAAACACAAGCATTTTATTTTAATATTTACTATATCCATCTTTGCGTACTACCAAAACACCATTATAATGGCTGCGCACCTTTGCCACTTTTGGAATATACAGCGAGCGCACCATACGGTTTGCAATCTCCTTTAAAGGGATAAGCTTTTCTTGTCCTACCGCCATCATCGACGCATTTATTTGCGCACCGTTCAGTACCTCTGTCATCCCTCCGTCAATAATTCCGGGTATGTAATAAATACATCTGATTTTAGGGTAATTATTACGCACATAAGCTGCGGCAAAACCATACAGCCCCCGTTTTGACGAAACATACGCCGATGAACCGCTAAATTGGGCATCTTGTGCAATAGAGCCTGTAAACACAACTGTTTCGGTTAAAATATCGGTTAGCAGTTCGGTAAGCTTTGCGGGGTTTGTAAAATTTACTTTATCAACAAAAAGCATCTCGTCGTTGGTTATTTCCGATGCCTTGTTCAAGCTGCCGGTAGCTGCTACGGTATGAATTAGATAGTTTAGCTCTGTTACATCATTTTTTATGGTTTGTGCAATATTTTCAACCTCGACATCTTGACTAAAATCGGCTTTTATTATTTTGTGGTTTAGCTGTTGGTTTTCAAGTGTTACCAATAGTTTTTCGGCCTTTGTTTTGTTGGAATTGTAATGCAAAAACACGCGGCAGCCTTTGGCGGCAAGCTGTTTCGATATTTCGCCTCCTAAACCTCCCGTGCATCCGGTTACCAAAGCAGTTTTGCCTTGCAAATCGTTGGTTTTTGCTTTAAACTTTTTAAACTCGGGCACTATATATGAAAAACCGCCAAGCTCGCCTCCAAGTCCTGTAACCGATGTTATAATTTTCATTCCGGGTTTTAGCTTCCCATTTTTATTAAGGTATGTTAACGATGCCGGTATTGATGCCCCCGACAAATTGCCATAGTCGAGCTGTATATCCTGAAACACCTTTTTTAAAGGGAATTGCAACTTTTCGGCAGCCTCGTGAACAATTGCATTTCCGGTTTGGTGCGGAATAAAAAGGTCGGTTGATTCAATATCCCATTGTGCTTTATTGAGCAGCTCGGTTGCCGCAGTTGCAATATTTGGTACGGCCCTTGCCTTTACCCTGCGCGGCTCCATTATTAAATTCCCGTTTCTGTCGGAACCCAAAAAATCAACCATAGCCAAATCTTCGTAATTCACAACGTCGATAATACCCTCTTTTTTATTTGATTTTACCCTGCTTACAACTACTGCCGAGGCACCATCGCCAAAAGTGGTAAAGGGCACAAAATCTTTCTCTTCTAACAACAAATTACTCATTACCTCGGTGTGGGCAACTACAATATGGTTGGCATTGGCGTGCGTTTTAAAATAATTAATTGCGCGCTCAATATTTATATTAAACCCTACGCATGCCGATGTGGTTGTAGTGGTTGGCGTACGGTTGTCAATTTTTGTAAAGTAGCATTTTGCTGTTTCGGCAATACCCGGGGCCATCTCGTGCGGGGTAGCTGTGCCAACAATCCAAGTGGCAATATCGTCGGCATGTACCCCCGAACTGTCTAATGCCTGTTTTATAGCTTCAACCAATAAATCTAAACTGGTTTGGGCCATGTCATAATTTTTTGGCCTTGGCGGGAAAGGCACAACATGATACCTTTTTCTAAAACCCATCATATGCTCGGCCATATAATCAAAAGCTGTTGCATTGGGGTTTTTTTTAAGCAGCTTGCGATATTTTTCTGATTTCTCTATCCTTTTTTTGTCTAATCCGGTAAAAAAACCATCATCAATTGCCTTATCAATATCATTATTTGTTACCTCGTATTTTCCGGTAACAAAACCATATCCGCTAAATATAAAATTTTCGTGCATTATTATCCTTTATTTAAAAAATTCTCCCCTATCCTCGATTTCCCGTTTTTAAACAGTAACCTTGAAAACAGCTGCGCCTCTTTACTGTATTGAGAATCTAAATTGTTTTTCCTTGATAGTTTAATAGTTTGTTTAATGGCTTTTAGGCTATCTGCGGCAGCTTCAGAAAAAAACAGTATTTGATTGTCGATTTCCTGTTTAAAATTTGTAGTATTTACAACTTTTTGAACCAGCCCTATTTTTTTTGCCGTTTCGTAGTTAAATTCATCGCCGGTAAATAAATAGTATGCCGCCGCCGACTCACCAACTTGAATAGGAAACTGAACAGTACCGCCTGCACCGGGAATTATTCCGTATTTTATTTCGGGAAAAGCAAAACGGGCTGTGTTATCACAAATTTTAATGTCGCAATGCAGGGCTATCTCTAAGCCGCCTCCAAAACAGATTCCTTGAATAAATGCAACTGTTGGTATATCAAGATTTTGTATCAACTTAAAAGTTTTATGAATAAAGTTGCTTCGGCGTTCAGCCTCTTTTTGGTCAAGTAGCTGCATCTCTTTTAAATCGCCGCCGGCACTAAAAGCTTTTGGTCTGCCAAATATAAAAAGGGCGTTAATACCGGTGGTATCAATTGCTGAAACCGCATGATAGATTTCTTCAACCATTTTAAAGCAAATGGCATTAAGCTTTTTGTGCCTGTTTAAATGTAAGCAGGTTATGTTTTTTTTGCTCTCAACGTTTATATGAGTGTATTGCATCGGGTATAATTTACCGATAAAACTAATAATTATTATTGATTAAGGTGTTGCTTTATCTGATTTTTGATTTTTTCTAACAGTTCAATTTCTGTTAAATTACCTCTATGCATAGGTTTCAGGGCTGTATATTTTATCCTTATCCCTATGTTTAATGGGAATTGCCCCCATTTATGCAGTTTATAATTGCCGTCAATCACCATTGGTACTATTAATGCATTTGGGGCGGCTCGTAATAGTGTTTTAAACCCAGCCGGTTTAAATTCGTTTAACTCTCCGGTTTTGCTGCGTGTTCCTTCAGGAAAAATACAGACCGACCAGTTTTTTTTCTCCATATTTTTGCCTAACCCCAAAATCTCTTTTATGGCTTTTGACCCGTTTTGCCTGTCAATTACTACCGACCCGCCTTTGCGTAAGTTGTACGATACGCTTGGGTAATGTCTGCCCAACTCTTTTTTGGCAATAAATTTTGGATGGTGTTTGCGAAATGCCCATGCTATTGGGGCAATATCGTGCATGCTCTGGTGGTTTGATATTATAATAAGCGGCACGTTTTTAGGCAAATCTTTAAACCCATGATATGTAAACCAACAAAAAAGAGTATTCAGGTTTTTAATAAATAGATAGTTTATCAGGTCAACAACTTTTTTATGTGCCTCGTACCCAAAAAGGTTATAAGCAATAACCTGAATAGGATGAAAACCTATTAATAATACACTCATCAAAAAATAGTGTATTATTGTTAATAAATAAGCTACTATTTTACGCATATGCTCTTTTTTTAAAATTTAAAGATATTAAAAAAGGGGCTTTATCATAGCCCCAATTTTAAATATTTGTATTTACTGTGAAAATGTTATCCGCATTTTGAATACCCACAATTTGAGCATGTAAGGCAACCGTCTTGATAAATAATTGTGTTTTCTTGTTCGCATTCAGGACATATTGTACCCTCTTTTGCTTTTGTTCCATCCTCAATATATCTTTTTAAAGCTCGTGCTACACCTGTTTTCCAAGTATTTATAGTTTCCGAATCGAGCTCTAACGAATCAACGAGTGTTACCACTTGGGCTATTGGCATACCGTGGCGTAATACTCCTGAAATTAATTTTGCATAGTTCCAAAACTCGGGGGCAAATTTGTGCGACAGTCCTTCAACGGTAGTTTTATAACCGTATTTATTTTCGTATTGAAAATCGTAGCGGGTATTTCCCTCTTCGTTTTTATTTTTTATAATACGTCCTATCTCTATTGATTTTGGTATAGGCAGAACATCATCTTCGGCAAGACCGGTAAAAATTTCATAAGGCCTATTTTCAAGAATACCAACAAATGCAATCCACTTTTCGTTGTTATTGCTAAAGCGAAGTATATCGGCTTCAAGTATTTTGGGACGTTTAATTGTTGCCAATTGCGGCACTTTTTTATCTTTTTTGTTCGATATCAAAACCCCTGAACGCGAACCGTCGCGATAAACGGTAACTCCTTTACAACCGCTTTTCCAAGCTTCAATATATAATTCGCTTACCAAATCTTCTTTTGCATCTTCGGGTAGGTTAATTGTAACACTAATTGAATGGTCAACCCATTTTTGTATTGCCCCTTGCATTTTTACTTTTTGGTTCCAATCAACATCGTTTGAGGTTGCTTTATAATATGGCGACTCTTTTATCAACTCATCCATTTGAGCATCATCCATATTTTTTACCTCATCAACGTTATAGCCTTTAACTTTTAACCAAGTTATAAAATTATGATGAAATACATTATACTCTTCCCAACTGTCGTTTACATCGTCAATAAAATCAACCTTTACGTTTTTATCGTTTGGGTTTACTTTTCGGCGGCGTTTATAAACAGGTAAAAAAACCGGCTCAATACCCGATGTTGTTTGGGTCATTAAACTTGTTGTGCCTGTTGGGGCTATTGTTAATAGTGCAATATTCCTGCGTCCAAACTGCATTATGTCTTTATGCAATTGCGGGTCTTCTTCTTTAATTCTGAGAATCATCGGGTTGTTTATTTCACGCTGGGCATCAAAAATGGTAAAAGGGCCACGCTCTTTAGCCATCTCCATTGATGAACGGTAAGCCGACAATGCCAATGTTTTTTGCACTTCAACAGCAAACTCGGTTGCATTTGGCGTACCATAGCGCAAACTTAATGCAGCTAGCATATCTCCTTCGGCTGTAATGCCTACGCCTGTACGAC
>CAYQPP010000272.1:0-5052 GCA_964419235.1 uncultured Bacteroidales bacterium | reverse complement strand
AACGGTGCTTGAGTTAAAATCAATACTGGTTCTTCCGGCTTTTCCTTTTTTTGTAACAATTACAATTACACCATTGGCAGCTTGCGAACCGTACAAAGCTGAAGCAGAAGCACCTTTCAATATATTAATGCTTTCAATATCATCGGGGTTTATGTTACCAATGCCATCACCGGCATCGCGGCTACCTGCATCGTTGTTCCCTCCAATGGTTGTTGCAGGCTGTGCTGCCGAACCATTGTACATCGGGATACCATCAATAACATACAAAGGCTGGTTATTGCCTGAAGCAGAGCGATTACCACGGATGGTAACCTTTGATGAACCTCCGACACCTGATGCGCTTTTAGTAATAACAACACCGGCGCTTTTTCCTGCCAATGAGTTAATCATATTAACATCCTTGGTTCGGGTAAGCTCATCGCCTTTAACTTGTTGGGTTGAATAAGTAAGCCCCCTAGCTTTCTTTTCAATACCTAAGGCTGTTACAACAACTTCTCCAACTCCAAATACTGAAGGAAGCAAAACTACATCAATAACAGTACGCCCGTTTAATGCAATTTCTTGTGTTTTCATTCCAATAAATGAAAACGTTAACGCTGTTGAAGCCTCGGGAACACTCATAGAGTACTTACCGTTAATATCGGTAATTGTACCTACGGTTGTACCTGTTACTACAACAGAAACCCCGGGCAGTGCCAAGCCATCATCACCTGATGTAACTGTTCCGGAAATTGTGCCTTGCTGGGCATACATAAATGTATTTAAAACCAGCAGCAACGAAAAAGTAAAAATAATTCTCATAATTTATAGTTTTGATTTAAAAATTATTAATAAAAGAGTTTAATTATTTTCAAGTATATTTTCAAGCACTACAATAGCCGACCCTATCAATCCGCTTTCGGCTCCAAGTGTGGATATTTTCAATTTGGTATCTTCATGCAGCTTAGGCAAACAATATTGATAAATTGATTGCTTAACCGGTATTTCAATATATTGCCCTGCATGAGACAATACACCGCCTAATATTACAACTTCGGGGTTTAATATTTGTATTAAATATGATATGCCCTTTCCTAACCCAACCCCAACTTTTTGTATTAACGATAAGGCAAATTGATCACCTTTGTGCGCTTCATCAATAATTAATTTAGGCGTGATACTCTCAACATCGGCTTTGTATTGTTTATATAGCTTTGATTGCTTATTCTCCTCTAACCCTTCAACAGCAAACCTTACCAAAGCATTTCCTGAAGCAATGGTTTCTAAACACCCAACTTTGCCGCAATTACAAAGCACACCATTCGACTCAATTGGAATATGGCTAAATTCACCTGCAAAACCCGACTTACCGCTATACAGCTTACCGTTTAAAATCATTCCAAGCCCAAGTCCCCAGTCAATTTGAATTACTAATGCATTGTTATAATCTTTTGCGGCACCATAACGCATTTCTGCCAAAGTTCTCGCCTTTGAATCATTTTCAATAAATACCGGCCTCTTAAACTTTTTGCAAAAAGCATCAACCAATGGCTCGCCATCTTTATATAAATAGGTGTAATTTATTCCTTTCTCAGAATCAATAAGCCCCGGCATGTTTATGCCAATGCCCATTATTTTTTTTTCGCTTATTCCTTCACTTTTAAATAATTTGGTAGTTTCGGTAAACACAAAATCAATTAACTTATCTCTATTTTTAAACGATATTGCATCCAAACTAACACTTGAAACCTTCTCTAAATCGTTATTATATATCCCTATACCAAAGAACTTGCGCCCCATGTCAACACCAACTATATAAACCGAGTTCTTTTTTAAACCATACAAATTTGGTTTGCGCCCCCCAATGGAATCTCCTTTTCCCCTATTTTCAATAAAACCCTCTTTAATTAGTTCATTTATGTAAGTATTAGTTGTAGGCGCGCTAACGTGCAATATTTTTGAGATTTCAGCACCAGACAACTCGCCTAACCTATACAAATATTTAATTATCCTTTTTTTATTAAGGTAAGTTTTTAATTCAAGCCCATTAAAACTATCAGCTATTTCCGTATCCCAAAAATTCATATTATCAATTTATGTAACAATGTAAACGTTTGCTTTTTTAAGTTTTTAAATTTAATGAAGCAAATATATAGATTTATTTTATTTAAAAACAAATCTTTTTAAAATTTTTTAATATCTATTGATGCTTTTTTAAGTTTTTATATATTGTTGTTCATCTTGCAACCTAACTTTATCATAAATTGACAACTCGAAAAAAACTAATAAAAAAAAACTGTTATATTCGTAAACGCAATATCCATAAACAAGGGAACAAAATTTAATTATCATGATAAACACTTCAAATAAGGACGAGGTTGCCATTATTACGGCAAAAGAGCAGTTTTCATATAAAAGTTTAATTGAGAATATAAATAAATATGCATCACTGTTTAAAAATGCAAAAGCAGAAAGGATTGCCGTTTTTTGCGAAAACCGCCCCGAATGGATATTTGCCTTTTATGCGGGGTGGGAAAACAACTGCACTGTTGTACCTATTGATTATATGGCATCGGTAAACGATGTGTCGTTTATTTTAAACGACTGCAAACCCGAGATAATTTTTATAAGCAACGAGAAAAAAAACGACTTTGAAGAAATTTTAAAAAAACTTGATTACAAGCCCGAGGTATTTAACCTCGATTCAATAAAATTACCTGAAAATATTGAATACAACGGATGGAAAGCCCCCGGCGACAATGAAAAAACCGCTGTAATTATTTATACAAGCGGAACAACAGGCAGCCCCAAAGGTGTAATGTTATCGTTTACAAACCTTTTGGCAAACCTTAACGAAGTTTGCAACGAGGTAAACATTTACTTTAAAAGCCAACAGGTACTAATGCTGCTGCCACTGCATCATATTTTTCCGTTGGTAGGCACAATGATGGCTCCATTAAGTATTAGCGGCACAATTGTAATGTCGCCGTCGATGCAGAGCAGCGATTTGTTAGACACCCTGAAAAACAACAATGTTGGGTTAATGGTAGGAGTACCGCGCCTTTACGAGCTTATTTACAAAGGGTTGAAAGCCAAAGTTACAGCAACTGCGGCAGGGCGCACATTTTTATATTTACTCACAAAATTCCCAAACAAAAAGCTGTCGATGAAAATATTCAAAAAGGTGCATGACGGTTTTGGCGGGCACCTTGAATATATGATTGCCGGCGGTGCTGCGTTAAGCCCCGAGGTTGGCAGTTTTTTCAAAGCTATGGGCTTCTCTATCCTTGAAGGCTTTGGCATGACAGAAGCTGCGCCGATGATAACATTTAACCGCCCCGGTAATTTTAGGATTGGCACACCCGGGCAAAAACTAAAAACCGTTGATATTGAAATACGCGACGGCGAAATTGTTGCCAAAGGCCCTAATGTAATGCAAGGGTACTACAACAGGCCCGACGAAACCAAAGCTGTATTAAAAGATGGCTGGCTATACACCGGCGATTTGGGCTATATTGACAAAGATGGCTTTTTGTACATTACAGGGCGCAAAAAAGAGATTATTGTTTTATCGAACGGCAAAAACATAAACCCCGTTGAAATTGAAGACAAATTTGAACGGATATCACCATTTATTAATGAAGCGGCTGTCCATTATACCAACGACAACCTGCACGCACTGATAGTTCCTGATTTTAACAAATTGTCAAAAGCCGAGGTTAAAAACCCCGAAGCGTATTTTAAAGATACGGTAATACCCGAATACAATAAACACACAAGCCCGTATAAACGCATTATGCAATTTACCCTGTTAAAAAATGAAATTCCGCGCACACGGTTAGGAAAAATTCAGCGTTTTAAATTAGATGAACTCCTTAATGCACCACAAAAAGAGAAAGGCAAAACAGACGAGCCTAAAACCGAGGAGTACAAAACGTTAAAAGCTTTTATTGAAGAGCAGGCAAATACCGATATCTTTCCGGATGACCACCTTGAGTTTGATATTGCCTTAGACTCGCTCGGCAAAATAAACCTAATTGATTTCATAGACAGGTCGTTCGGCGTGAAAATTGAAGAGAGTGAGCTGCTAAACTTCCCGTCGGTGCGCAAGCTAACCGAATTTGTTGCCGACAACAAATTGAGGCACACCATAGAAAATATTGACTGGCACGCCATACTAAAAGAGAAAGTTGAGCTTAAACTACCAAAAACATGGTTTACATTTACATTTTTCAAGAACTCATCAAAACTGTTTTTCAAGCTATACTTTAAATTTAAAGGCAGCGGAACAGAAAATATCCCTGAAGGCCCGTGTATTATAGCACCCAACCATCAAAGCTATTTTGACGCGCTGTTTGTTGCTGCATTTTTAAAAAACAATATTTTGCGCAATACCTATTTTTATGCCAAAAAAAAACATGTCAACAACAGTGTTATGAGGTTTTTTGCCCGAACAAACAATGTAATTGTCATGAACATAAGCAAAGACCTTAAAGAGAGTATCCAAAAGCTTGCCGAGGTGTTACGACGCGGCAAAAAGATAATTATTTTTCCTGAAGGAACCCGAACATACGATGGGAATATTGGCGAGTTTAAAAAAATGTTTGCCATTATAAGCAAAGAGTTAAACGTTCCGGTAGTTCCGGTAGCCATTAAAGGCGCATATAAAGCATTGCCATCGGGCAGCAAAATACCTAAATTATTTTCGCCTGTTACGGTTCAGTACCTTAAACCCGTTTACCCCGACAATTACGATTACGACACCTTAACCAAGGCTGTTAAAGATAATATTATTGAAGTTGTTGATAATAAATTGGATATGAGTAACAAGTAACATCTTAAAATTAACCAAATAACATCTATTATGAATTACCGGCTTGCAACCGGTTCTTTTCACAACAAACAAACTACCACCGCCCAAAGAGCGGCAACCCATACATATTATCTTATGTCTTATGTCTAAAATCTTATGTCTAATGTCTAACGTCTCAAGTCTAAAATCTAATGTCTAAAGTCTTATGTCTAAAGTCTAAAATCTAAAATCTAAAGTCTAACATCTAACATCTAACATTA
>CAYQPP010000271.1:0-5064 GCA_964419235.1 uncultured Bacteroidales bacterium | reverse complement strand
TATGGATACAATATTTAATCACCGTTCAATAAGAAAATACAAAAACGATAGTATTGAACAATCGGTTTTAGAAAAAATATTGCTTGCCGGAACACGGGCGTCAAATACTGGCAATATGCAGGTTTATAGTATGGTAGTAACAAAGGATGCGGCTATCAGAAAGCAGTTGTGGGAGGTGCATTTTAAACAAAATATGGTTTTGGAGGCTCCTGTGCATATAACTTTTTGTGCCGATATTAACCGTTTTGAAAAATGGTGCAAGCAGCGCAACGCAAAACCCGGGTATGGTAATTTTCTTTGGTTGTACAATGCAACCATTGATGCGGTTTTGGCAAGCCAAAATGTTAGCCTTGAGGCCGAAAAGCACGGTTTGGGAATTTGCTACCTTGGCACAACGACATACATGGCCGATAAAATTATCGACATTTTAAACCTGCCTAAAGGTGTTGTGCCGGTTACGTCAATTGTATTGGGTTACCCCGACGAAACACCTGAGTTGACCGACCGTTTGCCACTTGGCGGTGTTGTGCATTACGAAAAATACAACGACTATTCAGATAAGGATATCGACAGTATTTTTAACGAAAAAGAGGACATGCAATCAACAAAAAATCTTATTGAGGAGAACCAAACTGAAAATTTGGCTCAAATATTTACCGACAAACGGTATAAAAAAGATGATAACATATATTTTTCAAAGGCATTTTTAGAGACATTGAAAAAACAGGGCTTTATGGAAACTTAAATGAGGATATTGAATGACATATCTAAATACCGTATTTTACTCATTTTTGCGCTTGTTTTTTTGCTAAACCAATCGTTGAGCTCACAAACAATAAAAAGGCTGGGCTGTTATTTTAATGACGCCCGGCCTTCATTTAAGCTAAAAGCACATAGAGAATTTACACATAATAACGAGCTCGATTCCATTTTATTGGTAATAAAAAACAGGTTTTTAAATAGTGGTTATTTAGATTTTTCAATCGACTCAATAGTTAACAACAATACTGCCTGTAAGCTTTACATTCACTCGGGCAATAAATTCAGGCTTAAGCAAATAGTGGTAAGTCCTGATGAGTTTGGCGGATACTCAAAAAAATACTACAACAAGCCAACGCTCACTCCCCATATTATTGAGCTAACCGATTTTAAAACCCTTACAAATATTCAAAATAGGGGTTTCCCTTTTGCCGTAATTGACAAGGAATATGTTTTTAACAATGAAATGGCAACAATTTTTTATAAGGCTACACCAAATCAGTCTGTAAGTTTTGACACAATTAAGACAATACCTCCAAATTTGATTTCATATAATTATTTATCGAAAAAAACAGGTATTGAAGCTGGCAAACCTTACAATGCAACGGCAATTAAAAACATTGAGCGCAATATAAACCAAAGCCGGTTATTTAAATTCGATACTGCATACACAAATATTTCTTTGGCAAAAGCTAAAATAACTTTAAGCCTTAAAAAAATAAACCGGAATAGCTTTAGCGGTTTTGTTGGTATTCAGCCCAATAATGAAAAAAAGGTAGAATTTACCGGAAATGTCTCCATAGCTTTGGCAAATGCTTTTAAAAAGGGCGAAAACATTAAATTTGAATGGCAAAAACCCGGTAGCAAATCGCAACAGCTTGAAACAAGTTTTAACATTCCGTATATTTTTAAATTGCCCGTGGGGGTTTTGTTTTACGGTAATTTTGATAAGCAAGACACTTCGTTTACAAACACGCACATTGAAACCGGATTGCTGATACCCACAATAAATTTTGGCGAATTGTCGATAAATGGTAAATGGTTAACCTCGTCGGTAAATGCAAACGACAATAAAAACCTAAACTCAACAAAAAGCCTGTTGTATGGGTTGGGCTACCAATATTCGGTTTTTGATAATCCGCTTCTGCCAAAGCGTGGTATATTAATTAGCACAAATTTTTATATTGGCAACAATACCATTATTAATACAGGCAAAACTAATTCGCAAAACCTGATTTTTGAGTGGGTTGGCAATGCCGCTTTTGCATTTACATTGCCATATGGCTCCATTTATATTAACAATCAATGGGCAATAATAAAAAACGATTCGTTAAAAATAAACAACTTGTACCGCATTGGGGGCATAAAAACAATTAGGGGTTTTAACGAAAGGTCTGTCTATTCAAAAAGCTATAACTATACAAATACCGAATACCGTTTATATTTGAACCCCGAATCGTATATGTATGTTTTATACGATGCCGGATTTTTCCATGAGCCATATAATGGGCAGTTCAGCTCTGTTTTTCGCCAATCAATAGGGGCGGGTTTAAGCGTAAGCACACAAGCCGGCATATTATCTGTGATTTTTGCGGTCGGGAAAAAGGGCGATGCCCCTTTTTTAATTAACGAGGGAAAAATACATATAGGTTATATTAACCGTTTTTAAACATCAATGCCTTGCACCTAAAGTTTAACCGTCCTGCGTTTTTTTTCTGCTAAATTTGTGGTGTAAACTAAAAAATTAGGTTTTTGATTTAAAGTTTTACCAATAAATAAGTATATTCGTAGCATATTGAACATGGTGGTTTTGTTGCCTAATCCGGCAAATAAAAAGGTGTTCATAAATTAAACAGGCAATTGGCATATATCTTATTAAGTGAATTAAAAGTAACATAAAATGAAGAACCGCTTTACAATTACGCAAAAACTAATAGTTGGATTTGGAATTTTATTATTTGCAACCTTGCTAAATGGTTTATTTATATATTCATCACTAAATAAAAACCAAGAGTTAAATGATAAAGTTATAACTATCTATAATCCATCGTCGGCAAAATTACAAGAGCTGTTATCGTTAGTCAATAGTTCGCAAATGCTTATAAAAAACTGGGTTTTTATTGATAAACAGCCTGATACTCCCGACAAGAAAAAATTGGCAGACCTTCATAATATTGATTTTCCACAGCTTAAAGATGAGATTGACAATGTATCGCAACAATGGGATACCATTTCAAAACAGACTATTGATTCGCTGTTGTCGGTTATTGAGAACAGGCTTTTTAAATCGCACAAAACCATAATGGAAAAGCTAAACTCTTTTGAAAGTTATGATGATTTTATGGTGCTTATTGAAGTTAACCCTATGGTTGAAGCCGGAGGAGAAGTAATAGTTACCACCAATAAATTAATATCTGCAATTGCTGTATTAAAAGAAAAAATTGAAAGAGAATCGGAGGCTGCAAATAATGAGATGAGCAGGTCTTTTGTCCATTTTAAGAATATTTTTTCATTATTGATAATAATTATTTCGCTTTTTGTACTTGTGGTTGCTTTTTTAACCATCCGCAGTATTATCACACCAATAAAAAAGCTTAAGTATTTTCTTTTAACAATGACTAAAGGTATTCTGCCAAAAGAAAAACTGATTACCAATAATGACGAAATTGGCGATATGGGTGATGCCCTTAACCTGTATATCGAAAATATGAAAAAAACATCAGCTTTTGCTGTTGAAATTGGTAAAGGCAAATACGAATCAAAATTTGAGGCATTAAGCGAAGATGATATTTTAGGCAATGCACTGTTTAATATGAGGGAGAATCTTAAAAAAGCGGAAACCGAAAATAAAAAAAGAGCCGAGGAAGATGGTATAAGAAACTGGGTTACAACAGGGTTGGCTGATTTTGGCGATATATTGAGGCAAAATAGCGACAACATGAACAAACTCGCTAAAAGCGTAATGACCAAACTTATTGATTACTTAAAAGCCAACCAAGGGGCAATGTACATTTTAAATGAAATTGACGATCAAAGCAAATTCTTTGAAATGAAATCAGCTATTGCTTATGGCCGTGATAAGTTTTTGAAAAAAGACTATGAATTAAAAGAGGGGTTGGTTGGTCGATGTGCATTTGAGAAATTGCCTATTTATTTAAAAGAGATACCCGAAGATTATATAAGGATTACCTCAGGGTTAGGTACTGCCGAGCCCAATTTTTTATTGTTAGTGCCATTAATTATTAATGATAATGTACTTGGTATAATTGAAATGGCATCATTTAATGATATTCATCAATATCAAATTGATTTTATTTTAACCTTAGGTGAAAATATTGCATCAACAATATCAAATGTACGTATTAATGAACAAACAAAACACCTTTTAGAGGAGTCGAAAATGCGCGGAGACGAACTCTCGGCACAAGAGGAGGAGTTGCGCCAAAATATGGAAGAGTTACAGACCACACAGGAGGAGGCTGCCCGAAGAGAGACAGAGATGGTCAACACAATTGATGCAATAAATAATACTTTAGGAACTATTGAGGTTGACAAACATGGTAATATTGCATCGGTAAATGACAATTATTTGAACAAATTAAAGCTTGAAGCCGGAAACCTTGTGGGGAAATCATTCCAAGAGGTTTTTGCCAACAGCAATACACTACAAAACCAATTTGTTGAAATCTGGTCAAACCTTCATATGGGCGACAGCGGCTCGCTAATATCAAACTATATTACACCCGATGCTGAGCTTTGGTTTAAACACACATTCACACCATTTAAAAACCAAAAAGGTGAATTAAATAAGGTTATTGACTTAATTGTTGATATTACCGAACAAAAAAACATGGAAAAAGAACTTGAAGAATCGAAGATAGATATATAGTGTTATTATATCATTATATTTTTTCAGTACATCTTAAAATAGGGTTTCTGTTAAATATAGCCGATTGGTTAGAGCAGCATAGTCGTACCTGTTTTTACAAAAAACATTTTGGTTTTGAATGCTTTGGGTGTGGTTTTCAGCGTGCCATTATCGAACTTTTGCGCGGCAATGTTTGGGAGAGCATTAAACAGTATCCGGCCTTAATTCCTTTAATAATTTTGTTTGTAGTGTTACTTTCTCATATTAAGTTTCGTCATAAACACGGAGCACTAATAATTAAGGTGCTGTTTTTATTAAGCGTAGCCCTTATAGTTGGTAATTTTTTATTTAGGGTTTGCTGAAAAAGTCCATAATATATCATATACAAAGCTGCAAGGTGAAGCTGTATAAGAATACTGCGAACCGAAGCAATGAAG
>CAYQPP010000270.1:2166-5178 GCA_964419235.1 uncultured Bacteroidales bacterium | reverse complement strand
ATTGTTAACTCAAATAACATTACTATTAATACAGATCAAATTGATAAAGGTGTTTATATTGTAACATTAGTTACCGAAGGCGGTTTAGTACGTTCAGAGAAAATAATTAAAGAATAACTATTTTCTAATATAAAACTAATTATATTGATAAGGCTGCCTATAAAATGGGCAGCCTTTCTTTTTCTACTCTATTACCTGTTTAGTTGCTGTCATTATTAATAATATTTTTAAATTTGCTCACTTAAATATATTAGATATGTCAATTGAGGTAAAGCAGGTTACAAAACTGTATGGCGAACAAAAAGCGTTAAACAATATTTCGTTCGAGATTAAAACAGGCGAAGTGGTAGGTTTTTTAGGGCCTAATGGTGCAGGCAAATCAACCATGATGAAAATTATTACAGGTTTTATTCCACCTACAAAAGGACAAGTTTTTGTTGAAGGGTTTGATATTGCTACCGAATCAATGGAAGTGCGGAAACTAATTGGTTACCTGCCTGAAAATAATCCGCTATATCATGATATGTATGTAAAAGAGTATTTGGAGTTTGTTGCAAGTATTTATAAACTAAAAAACAAAAAACAAAAGGTAGCTGATATAATTGCCCAAACCGGACTCGAAATTGAAAAACATAAAAAAATTGGTGCCTTGTCAAAAGGGTATCGGCAGCGAGTAGGACTTGCTCAGGCATTAATTCATAATCCAAAAGTGTTAATACTTGACGAGCCAACATCGGGGTTAGACCCAAATCAAATTATTGAAATACGAAACCTTATTTCAGAAATTGGAAAAGAAAAGACTATTATGCTAAGCACGCATATAATGCAAGAGGTTGAAGCCATTTGCGATAAAATAATAATAGTAAACAAAGGCGAAATTGTTGCAAACGATAAAACACAAAACATTCAAAACCAAGCAAAAGCAGTAAACCAAGTAGTTTTGGTAGAGTTTAATACCGACCCAAACTCAAATGAGCTACTAAGCATTGCAGGTATATCAAATGCTAAACGCATAAAAGAAAACCATTGGGCACTCGAAACAAATACCTCAAAAGATGTACGCGAAGATATTTTTAACTTTGCTGTAAATAAAGGTATAACGGTACTGTCAATGCAGAAAAAAGAAAAATCGTTGGAGGAGGTTTTTCAAGAATTGACAAAATAGCGATGTTACGAAAAATCTGAGAATTTAAAGCTGTTATTAATCGGTATATAATTGATTAGTTTCCGGTATTTTAGCATATCAATAATCATAATAAAAATTTTGCAATGATGTTCTTATGCCAAAAGTAATAAAGCTTTGGTTTTTGTTTAACGTTGCCGATGATTCTGACCGTAATGTATAATTAAAATATATATTAAGATTGGTGCGGGGGTTAACCAAAAATGCAACCATTAATGAGGCATATTGCAAGTTTACAGGCTCGTTTTGGCCAAGGTAATTACCATACTCATTAACCCTTGTCTCATACGGTTTATAAATATCATTCCCATAATTTAAACCTGCACTATCGGTTCCATGCTTGGCGTATGAGTATCTGCCCTCAAAAAACAGGCGTTTGTAATTATATCGCAAAAACGACACCGACTCCCAAAAATTTGAGCCCAACGGATGAGCTAAAGAAACATTATAATGGCCATAGTTTTTTAACGAGCTTATGTGCGAATACATATACGGGCGCACATAATTAAATTCGGTTTGAATATCGAGGTGTTCTATTTTAAACAAATCAAAGGTTTTATACCCCGCTTGTATCGCAAATTTATTGCCCCAATACCCATTTTCAAAATCAATAATTTCACTTAGCTTAAACTCATCAATAATTAATTGTCCATAAAACACCTGCTTTTTAAACAAGGTTAGTTTACCGTTAAAACCAAGCAATACATTATCGGGCGAACCAACAGAAAATTCAACAGGGCGGAAAAATATTACAGGGTTTGCATAATTAATATCAAAACCCCTATAACCTATGCTATCGGCATTTTGCCAAATAATTGCCTCAAAAAATCCAATATTCAACCATTTTGTTACGCTCCAGTCTAAGTAATGAAATGCACCCCATTTTTTATCGTAAGCCGTCCCATATGGGTGCTTTTGGGTAAAATCCTGAAACTGCATCCAAAGGTTCACATACTTAATATTCCAAATATCGGTGGTAATTTTAAAAAACGGATACGAAAAGGCATGGTCAGACAACAGCATTGAGCGGTAACCGTCGCCAATAAAATTTTTGCCGTGCCCAAACTGGAAATTAAAATATTTGCCTGCTTGATAAGAGATATAGGCTTCGGAAAAGGCATAGTCATACCCTCCTTTTTTATACCCTTTTGGCCTACCTTGTCCGGGTATTACCCCCCATTTTTTTACTATGTCATGCCTATAATCATTAAACATAGCTTGGTTTTCGACAAACCTTGTCGATATTGAAATGTTTTTGCCTATCGACGCATTTATTAAAAATCCGCGCGTACTAATCCAACTATTATCATCATAATCTTTATCAACCCCCAATTCAAAATTAATATAAGGGTCAATGGTAAAGGCAAAGTTGTCTTTGTCGTAAACAATTAAACTGCGGTTGAATATCAACTCGCCTGCCAGTGTATTTGTCGGAATATTGTATAGGGTGTCTAATGAAATTATTGAATCGGCTTGACGTTTTAAAAATGGTTTTACCGAAGTGTGAAAACGATAATCGGCTTGGTAAACATACCTATCGTAATGGCGAAATGTGTGGTTTTGGTATAATGAATATGACTCTTGCCCAATTAAATTGTTTGATACCACAAACAGCAAAACAATAGCCAATAATACCCTTAATTTTTTGATTCTGCTCATTGCCATAATTTTATCGTTGTTAAAAATAGTAATAAAATAGCAAGTAACTATTGCAGTTGCCCAACAATTAACAAAATAGCTTAACTAAAATCAACAAGTTTCTAAATATTTATATCATATAACTATTTTTGTGTTGATGTATTATAATCAACCTTTATGAACATATTCCA
>CAYQPP010000270.1:0-2066 GCA_964419235.1 uncultured Bacteroidales bacterium | reverse complement strand
ATAACAATATATAATTTGATGCGTTTGCCTTATATTATTGATTGCTAATACAAATTAATATAATATATTTGGGTATTGATATTTATAATTTTAAATTCATTAAAAAACCGAGATGAAAACTAAACACATAGCAACAGTACTAATTTTAATGTCTTTTTTAATATTTAATGCAAATTCGACAAAGGGGCAGAAGGGCAAAAAGGAGAAAAGTAAATTTGTTGTGGTTGAGACCCAATATGGCGAAATGAAAATAAGGTTATACAACGAAACGCCACTGCACCGCGATAATTTTATAAAGCTGGCAAAAGAGGGGTTTTATGACAGCTTACTATTTCATAGGGTAATTAAAGATTTTATGATTCAAGGTGGAGACCCCGATTCAAAAGGGGCAAGTCCTGAAAAGAAGCTTGGCAACGGAGGACCGGGCTATGAAATTGATGCCGAGTTTGTGCCGGGTTTGTTTCACAAAAAGGGAGTACTGGCGGCAGCACGCGAAGGCGACGCGGTTAACCCACAAAAAAAATCGTCGGGTAGCCAATTTTATATTGTACAGGGAACGGTTTTTACATTAAACCAGCTTTCGCAAATAGAGGAGAAGATAAACGCATCGGCAAAACAAAAAATGTTTTCGGAATTTATAACCAACCCCGAAAACATGGCTGCAAAAACAAAATTAGACTCGCTAAACACAATAAAAGCATATAAAGAGCTTAATAGCGAAATTCAGGCAATTGTGTCAAAATTTGATAGTACGGGTTTGTTCTATTTTACCCAAGAGCAAAAACAGGTTTATACTACCATTGGCGGAACGCCGCATCTTGATAACAACTATACGGTTTTTGGCGAAGTGGTTGAAGGTTTGAATGTAATTGACAGCATTGCCAATGTTAAAACCGGAAACCAAGACAGGCCTATTCAAGATATTATTATGAAAATAAGGGTTGTAAAAAAATAGAGTTTATTGCTTTTTGGGTGTATTTGTTTGAGTTGAGGGTATTCGACTTGCATAAAGAATTTGCCGAAGAATTAAATAAGGTTACCCATTTAAGTCGCATCTTAATTTAATAACAAACATTCAACTATGTTTTTCAGTATTATTATTAATGAATAATATTTACTATAATCGCATAGCTTCTTAATAATCAGATACTATAATTAATACATCACAGTTCATTTTTTTATTTTATTATTGTTTGTTGAACGTTGCTTATTAAATATTACATTGATCTATCTATACCAAATACAAATCATCCTATCAAGATTTTGAGAACTAAATGGGTAACCTTATAATTAAAAAAAATAGAATACTAACCCCCGCAGAGGCTATTCCCAACAAGTTACCACATTACCAACCAGTTTTTTGTTTCGGCAAGTTTTTTAAGTTTTTTATCGGGGGCAACGCATATCGGATTGCCCGAAACCTCTAAAACAAACCTGTCGGAATATGAGTCGCCGTAGCAATGTGCAGTTTGCAAATTATATGAATTATTAAGGCAATATTGGCGTATTCGTGTCTCTTTTTCTTGCCCCATACAAATTTTGCCCTTTGGTTTACCGGTAAATATGCCTTGTACCGTTTCCATTGCCGAACAAATAATGCCATCTAATTTTAAAAAATCGGCTATTGGTTTGCATATATAAGGCAAGGCTGCCGAAAGTATAACAATATGGGCATTTTGTTTTTTATGCTTTTCAATTTCTTGAATAATTGATGGGCGGAGAGTGTGAACCAACTCTTGTTTTACAACTTGTTTTGCCAGCTCCTCAACTGTATTTTCGGGCACGCCTTTAAGCCATTTAACCATTAATTCGGTTATTTTAATGGCGCTTTTAGGCCACAGTTTATACATTATCGAAAGTATAATTGCTTTAACCAAATTATAAATTGACAAATGCCCTTTTTTATATGCCGATAATACAAATATTTTTCCGCTGTTAACAGTCAATAATGTTTTATCCAAATCAATAATTGCAATATATTCCCTGTTTTGAGTCATATACTTTTTTTAACTTATAATAGGTGGCAAGTTTTTAAATATCGGTAAAATAGTTATCGCTGTTTGGGT
>CAYQPP010000269.1:0-5220 GCA_964419235.1 uncultured Bacteroidales bacterium | reverse complement strand
TTGTTAAACTGCGATAACGACAATTCGCTTGATGTTATTACCACAAGAAATTTTAAAATGGGTTTTAGCACATGGAGTTTTGGCCCTGACGCAGCAGATAAAAATGAGACATACCAATTTATTAATACAAATGCTGATATATATTCAGAACAGATTGACGATAAAATACCTTGGCATGCTTGGATAAATAACACGCCCTTGCCAAACGAATTTACCGATGATATAGAATTCAGGCTGTCAAAAAAGCTAAGCAGCCATCAACTGTTGCTGTCAGTAAGTTTGTTGAACACCGACCGTAGCGACCTGAACGAAGATTATGACGGGACAACCCCCTCATATACATTATTATCCGATAAGGTTATTGAAGATGCCTATTATAAACATTTGCAATATTTGATTACACGGTTTAACCCCGATTACTTGGTTATTGCAATGGAGATAAACGACCTGAAATTGAAATCGGAGACAAAATGGGGCGAATACAGATTGTTGATTGGCAATATACGCGCGCGCCTTAAAAATTCTTATCCTGATTTGCAGTTGTCGGAATCTGTAACGTTGCACAACTGGTTTAACCCCGAAACGGATAATCCGTCGGCATATATATCTGAAATAGCAGGCTATATTAATCAAAACTGCGATTTTGCGGCTATCAGCTTCTATCCGTTTTTTAAAGGGGAGCACACCCAATCTGAGTTTCAAGAGGCGTTTGATTTTTTAAACTCGCACATTAATATACCAATTGCATTTGTTGAGACTACCCACTTGGCAGAAAACTTGATAATAAGCAGTTTTGATTTAAGTATAAAGAGCGATGTTTGCGAACAAAAAGAGTACCTTAAAACACTTATTTTGAACGCATTTAACAACAACTATAAATTTATAATATGGTGGGCATACCGCGACTTTGATAAGCTTTGGGAAACATTTCAGCCCGAATATAAAGATATTGGAAAACTTTGGAGGGATACAGGGCTTATTGATGAAAATGGAAAAGAGAGGCCATCGTTGAAAATTTGGGAACAAACCCTGAAAAAATAAAATCGGGGTTTGTTTTATTGCCATTTTAGCGGTAAGCCTATGGTTGGCTTATAAACTCGCTATAATTATCCTTATTAATTACATTAAATTCAGAGTTTTGGTAGGCTTGCTCAAATGCTTTCGGGAATTTGATTTTTTTTCGTGTATTCCACTTAAACTCATAAGCAAACAATTTGCCGCTCCTCTCTTCAATAAAATCAATCTCTTGCTGAGCATGCGTGCGCCAAAAAAAGTAGTTGCAATAATTGCCGTTGTAGTGGTTAAATTTTATACGCTCGCTTATTAAAAAATTCTCCCACAAACTCCCAACATCTTGCCTTAGTTGCAAAGGGTTAAAGTTGTTTATAATGGCATTCCGCAACCCGTTGTCGTAAAAGTATATTTTTCGCGTGCGCTTAAGCTCATTACGTATGTTGCGGCTAAGCGCAGGCAGCCTAAATATAACATATGCCTGCTCTAACAGATGGATGTATTTTTCGACCGTGGTTTTATCAAGCTCAACCAATTGGGCAATTTCGTTGTACGATACTTGATGCCCCAACTGTAAAGCCAATGCCTGTAACAGTTTTTCAATTTTATTCGATTTTTTAATGTTGTCAAGTATCAAAATATCCTTATACAGATAGCTGTCCGATATAAGTTTTAAAACTTCTATTTGCTCCCCTTTTGATTTAACCACGTCGGGGTAATACCCATAAATAATACGCTGGTCAATTTTTTGCGACTCTTCCCAATAACTTGTGTGGTTAACCATTTCAGAAAACGAGAGGGGATAAAGAAAATATTCCCATTTACGCCCTGTTAATGGCTCATTTATTTTGCTATTGAGCTCAAAAGCCGACGAGCCTGTTGCAATTACTTGAACATCGTTTATTTCGTCAATAATCATTTTTATGGTAATGCCAATGTTTTCAATCCGTTGGGCTTCGTCGATAATAATTACCCTATTGTTGCCAACAATTTGTTTTATTTCGCTAAACGTAGGGTTTCCTAATAGCTGTCTAACTGCCGGATCGTCGCCATTTAGTATAAGCTGTTTTTTATTAATGCTTTTACTCAGGTTTTTAATAAGCGTGGTTTTACCCGATTGCCTCGGACCCAGTATTATTATGGCTTTGCCCGTAAATAATTTGCTGTTTATCTTGTTATTTAAAGCTCTTTTTATCACAATCATTAATTATATATTCGCCAAATATAAATAAAATATGTGAATATAATACCATAATTAATATAAAAAACGTGATTATAATCGAGAAATTAATATTAAAAATGGGATTATAATCGAGAAATTAATATAAAAAACGTGATTTACGTATTGTTAATCAGATATGGTAATGCTATTTTATTGCTTACTAAAAAACCTATATTCAATAAATATTAGGTATAGTCAAACAACAGGTAAGCAGGGTTTTTTCAGCAAACCCTAAGAACAAAAAAATTATCTCTTTAAAGCTTCTATTTGTTCTTCAATGGCTTTTATTTTAGCTTCGGCATCAGCCAGTTTTTTGCGTTCTATATCAACCACTTTGGCAGGGGCACCGTTTACAAACTTATCGTTGTTAAGTTTGCCCATTGTTGCCCGTAAAAAACCTTGTTGATATTTCAAATCCCCCTCAAGCTTTTTCAATTCAGCCTCAACATCAATATTGTCGCCAAGCGGAATAAAAAACTCGCTGGTTTTAACCATAAATGCTGCCGAATTGTCAATTTTAGCATTAACCTTTTCAACGGAAGTTAAGCCCCCCATTTTAATTATAACTTCGTTATTTTCGGCATTATAACCGTTTGCGCCGGGGTTTACCATTAATGCCAACTGCTCTTTATATGATATGTTGCGGTTTTTGCGCACTGTCCTAATCTCAGATATGGCGGTTTTTGCATCTTCAAACTGTAATAGTTTTGCAGCATCGTATTTTTCAACTTTTGGCCATTCGGCTAACATTACGCAATTTTTGGCATCTCTAATATTAATCGTGTGCCATAACTCTTCGGTAATAAACGGCATAAACGGGTGCAACAGTTTCAATAATTTTTCAAACAATGCTATGGTGTTATCGTAGGTAATTTTGTCGCACGGGGTTTGGTATGCGGGTTTTACAATTTCGAGATACCACGATGAAAAATCGTCCCAAAACAAGCGGTAAACCGTCATTAAGGCATCTGACATACGGAATTTGTCGAAGTGGTCGTTAAGCTGTTCGATGGTTTGGTTAAGTTTGGCGTTAAACCACTCAATGCCGGCTTTTGCCGATGCCGGCTGTTCAATGTCAGCATCAACTTCCCAATTTTTAACCAAGCGGAATGCATTCCAAATTTTATTTGAGAAATTGCGCCCCTGTTCGGGTAGCGACTCGTCAAATAATAAATCGCCGCCGGCAGGCGAGCAAAGCAACATGCCAACACGTACACCGTCGGCGCCATACTGTTTCATAAGTTTTATAGGGTCGGGCGAGTTGCCTAACTGCTTGCTCATTTTACGACCCTGCTTGTCGCGAACCATTCCGGTAAAATAGACGTTTTTAAACGGTTGTGCGTTGCGGTACTCGTATCCGGTGATTATCATCCGTGCCACCCAAAAAAATATGATATCGTGCCCTGTAACCAAATCGTTGGTTGGGTTATAATAATTTACCTCATCGTTGTCGGGATTCCTGATGCCGTCAAAAACCGCTATTGGCCATAACCAACTGCTAAACCAAGTATCCATTACATCTTCATCTTGACGTAAATCGGCTTCAGTTAAATTTGCATTGCCTGTTTTGGCTTTTGCCAATTTTAAGGCTTCGTTTTTGGTTTTGGCAACCACATAATCGTTTGTGCTGCCAATATAATATGCAGGTATTTGCTGTCCCCACCACAACTGGCGGCTAATGCACCAGTCTTTAATATTATCCATCCAGTGCTTATAAACATTTTTAAACTTTGCAGGATGAAATTTTACCGTATCGTTTACAACGTTTGTTAATGCCGGTTTCGAGAGCTCTTCCATTTTTAAAAACCACTGCATCGAGAGTTTTGGCTCAATTACGGCATTGGTGCGTTCCGAATAGCCAACCTTATTGGTATAGTCCTCTATTTTTACCAAGTTGCCAGCCTTTTCAAGTTCAGTAACAATCTCCTTTTTTACCACAAAGCGGTCTTTGCCCACAAATAGTTGGGCATTGTCGTTCAGCGTTCCGTTATCGTTAAAAATATCGATGCTTTCGAGGTTATGGGTAATACCTATTTCATAATCGTGAATATCGTGTGCAGGCGTAATTTTTAAGCAGCCCGTACCAAACTCCATATCAACATAATCGTCTTCAATAATTGGTATCGAGCGGTTTATTAAAGGCACTAAAACCCGTTTCCCTTTAAGGTGTGAATATCGTTTATCGTTGGGGTTGATACAAACTGCCGTGTCGCCCAAAATTGTTTCGGGACGGGTGGTTGCAATGGTTATATATTCGTTATCGGTTGCTTCAATTTTATATCGTAAATAGTATAGTTTTGATTGTACTTCTTTGTGCAAAACCTCTTCGTCAGAAACGGCGGTTTGAGCTTCGGGGTCCCAGTTTACCATGCGCACCCCGCGGTAAATAAGCCCTTTGTTAAAAAGGTCGATAAATACATTTATTACGCTTTCGTAATAATTTTTATCCATTGTAAAAGCCGTGCGGTCCCAATCGCATGAGGCGCCAAGCTTTTTAAGCTGTTCAAGGATAATTCCGCCGTGCTTCTCTTTCCACTCCCAAGCGTGTTCCATAAACTCTTTGCGGGTAAGCTGCGATTTATCAATGCCTTCGTCTTTAAGTTTTGTAACAACTTTTGCTTCGGTGGCAATACTGGCATGGTCGGTGCCCGGTACCCAACAGGCGTTTTTGCCCTGCATGCGCGCACGGCGCACCAAAATATCTTGAATGGTATTGTTGAGCATATGCCCCATGTGCAGCACGCCTGTAACATTTGGCGGAGGGATTACTATGGTGTAAGGCTCGCGTTCGTCGGGTGTCGATTTAAAAAAACCGTTGTCCATCCAATATTTATACCATTTGTCTTCAGCGTTTGCCGGATTGTATGTTGTTGCAATCTCCTGTTTACTCATTTTTGTATGTTTTTACCTGTTAGGATTTTATATTAAAAATAGTTTGCAAAAGTAATTAAATGCAACGAACAATAAAACAAAAACTTAAATTCATA
>CAYQPP010000268.1:0-5255 GCA_964419235.1 uncultured Bacteroidales bacterium | reverse complement strand
AGTCCGGTCCCCGCTACTTTAGCCACTTGATAAAACCGAGTGGCTTTTTTTATTTAATGCTTATCCGCATACTTACCCAATCAACTCTTCCGCCCTTACAGGGCTGAGTTTCACAAAACCACATTAAACACAGGGCGTTGCCCTGTACTAATGTTTTAGAGGCTTTCAGCCTCAAGTTTTCAAACTTTAGGCAAACAAGCGGATAAGCATATTTTATTTTATACCTATGGAGCAATATTTTATTTTCAATAAAATTCAATAAAACATTAAGCACCAAAAGCCACAACTGCTATCCACGGCAACATTGTAAGTATATTTAGCACAATGGCAATTTTCGATAACCTTTTATTCTTTTTTATTATTACAGATATTATAGCCAGCAACAAACCCAAAACACTTAAAAAAGGGACAATTATCAATAGCCCTAAAATTATTGACAAAACTGCTAAACGCTGAGGTTCTGCATCTTTATTCTTTTTATGGTCTTTTATCCATTGTTTTAATAAAAATAAAAGCGACACAATGGATGAGCCTATAAAGACTTGATATTCAACGGGTATTTTCATATTTAAACCAAATTGTAAAAAATAGTTGCAAATTAGCCACCTATCTACCTGATAATACGAATATTAATAATTTATAGAAAAAATTAAGGTTGTAATATGCAGGTTAAACCTGTAACTTGCAACCAATAACCTAAAAATTTATAATTAAACAATACGAACAATATGATTTTTTTAGCAGCAACCATCCACCAATCGGTAATTAGCTTAGTAATAGTTGGGTTTATAATAATGCTGTTAGGCTTTTTGTTAAAAAAAATAAAACAACCGGTTATTGTTGCTTACATATTGGCAGGTATTTTAGTTGGCCCATCGGGCTTTGGCATTATTAAAGACCAATCGGTTATAGAAATCCTTGGCGAATTGGGGTTAATACTGTTGCTTTTTTTTATTGGCATGGAAATATCACTACCCAATATGCTAAAAATGTGGAAAACTGCACTTTTTGGCGTCTTTTTTCAAGTAATTGCAAGCATACTGATAATAACAACAATAGGACTTTATTTTGGCTGGGACTGGAACCGCATTATTATCCTCGGTTTTATCCTATCGCTTAGCAGCTCGGCGGTTGTTATTAAAATAATGGACGAAAAAAATGAGCTTGAAACCTCGATAGGCCAGAATGTATTGAGTATTTTATTGATGCAAGACATGGTAATTGTACCTATGCTGTTGATTACCGATTTTTTAGGTGGAGAGATGCCAACAATCGGAAAAACTATTCTGCAAATTACAGGTGGCATAATAATATTATTCCTGTTTTTATACATTATAAAAAACAAGACTATCCGGCTGCCTTTTGCAAAAAAAATTGAGGCAGACCACGAAGTGCAAGTCTTTGTTGCCGTGCTCTTTAGTTTTGGATTTGCAATAATAACCAGTTTAATAGGACTATCGGCTGCATTAGGTGCTTTTTTTGCAGGAATTGTAGTTCATGCCGCCGATTCAACAGAGTGGGTGCACAACAGCCTGCACTCATTTAGGGTGGCATTTGTATCAATGTTTTTTGTTTCGATAGGCATGCTTATCAATTTGCGCTTTTTAATCGACAACTACCAAATAGTACTGTTTTTGTTAATATCGGTATATATTACCAACCATTTAATAAACACTATAATACTACACTATTTTTGCCGAAATTGGCCAAACAGTATTTATGGAGGTGCCATGCTTGCCCAAGTTGGCGAATTGGGTTTTGTTATTTTAGGAGCAGCTTACTATAACAATAGCATTACAGGATTTACCCATCAGTTAGTCATAATAACCATCTCGCTCACACTACTAATAAGCCCATTGTGGATAGCTGTAACAGAAAGGGTTACCCTGCGCCGGATGCCTAAAACCTGTTAATTATTAATAGGTTTAAACGTAATTACATATATTTGCACATAATTTATTATAAAAAAACACTATTAAATGCTAAAGAATTACTTTAAAAAGAAATCGAAATTTAGTATTGCCATCGACATTGTTATTGGCATAATGCTTTTGTTGCTCCTTATACCCGCAACACGCAAAGACATGGCAGGATTAATGCTAAAGCCTACCCTGTTTTTGCATCAGCCAAAAGTAAACTCTGTTAAACCAAAACTGTTAAACGAAACCTATGCATGGCAACTGCAAGACATAACCGGCAAGCATTTTACATTTAGTGAATTTGCAAACAAAGTAGTTTTCATAAATTTATGGGCAACATGGTGTCCACCATGTATTGCCGAAATGCCCGATTTGCAAAAACTTTATAACGATTATGGCGATAGGGTTGAGTTTTTATTTGTAAGCAATGAAGATGTTGGCGTCATATCAAAATTTTTAGAAAAGAAAGAGTACACTTTGCCTGCATATATGCCGTTATCAAAGTATCCCGACGATTTTGAAACCCGCTCAATACCAACCTCATTTGTTATAAACAAAAATGGCGAAATAGTTATTGCAAAAAAAGGCGTCGCAAAATGGAACAGTAAGCGTATTAGGGGCGTGTTAGATATTTTATTGAATCAGTAATACATTAACAAGTGGCATTAAACTATATTTGGATAGCATTTTTTTTAATAGCCTTTGTAGTGGCATTGGCACGTTTGATATTTTTGGGCGATGTTGATGTTTTTCCTGCCGTAATGAATTCTACATTTGATATGGCAAAAACAGGATTTGAGCTATCGTTGGGTTTAACAGGGGTAATGACACTATGGCTTGGCATTATGCGCATAGGCGAAAAAGGCGGCATGATAAATATACTATCGCGTTGGCTGGGCCCTTTTTTCAACAAACTATTTCCTGAAATACCTAAAAACCACCCTGCAACCGGTTCAATAATGATGAACCTTGCAGCCAATATGCTGGGGCTCGATAATGCAGCAACGCCATTAGGATTAAAAGCAATGGAGCAGTTGCAACAGCTAAACCCCGATAAAAAAAGGGCATCAAATGCAATGATAATGTTTTTGGTTTTAAACACCTCGGGGTTAACACTAATACCCATAAGCGTTATGGTATATAGGGCACAAATGGGTTCAGCCGACCCTTCCGATATTTTTCTTCCAATTTTGCTCAGTACTTTCTTTTCAACCATGGCAGGTATTATTGCCGTGTCTTTTTTTCAGAAAATCAATCTTTTCAATAAAACAATTTTAGCATACCTCGGTGGATTTTCGATACTAATAGCCGGAATAATATGGTTTTTCAGCACATTGCCAAAAAGCGAGGTCGGGGTAGTTTCGTCGCTGTCGGCAAATATTATCCTATTTTCAATAATAGTATCATTTATACTGTTGGCGCTCCGCAAAAAAATTAATGTTTACGAAACGTTTATCGAGGGAGCAGTTGACGGCTTTAAAATAGCCATAAAAATAATACCCTACCTTGTTGCAATACTTGTTGCAATTGGTGTTTTTAGGGCTTCGGGGGCAATGGATTTTATTATACATGGAATTGGGCTATTTGTACAGGCGTTAGGATTTAACTCTGATTTTGTGGCTGCACTGCCAACAGCATTTATGAAACCTTTAAGCGGTGCAGGTGCCCGCGGACTAATGATTGATGCTATGGAAAACTATGGGTCCGATTCGTTTGTTGGCAGGCTGGCATGCACTTTTCAGGGGGCAACCGACACAACATTTTATATAATTGCCGTATATTTTGGCAGCATTGGCATTTCAAAAACACGCCATGCAGTTGCCGCAGGTTTAATTGCCGATTTAGCCGGAATTATTGCAGCTATTTTTATTGCATACCTATTTTTTGCATAAAAACTAAAACAAAACTGTAACTATTGACTATTTTTACCGACTAAAATTTTTTAACAGATATAGTAATCAAAAAAAAGCAATACAATATGAAGCAGCTATTTTATATTTTAAGTGCCACTGTATTTTTAGTAATACAAGCATGTAATGAAAAAAACGTTATGAACGAGAAACCAATTGATGTGAAAAACATGGATTTAACAGCAAATCCGGGTGATGATTTTAACCAATATGCCAACGGGGGCTGGATGAAAAATAATCCTATACCTGACGATAAAAGCCAATTTGGTGCATTTGGACAGTTAATTGACAATAATGAAAAACAGGTTCGTGGACTTGTTGAAGGAATTGCAAAAGAGAGCCATGAAAAAGGAACAGTAAGCTATAAAATAGCAACTTTCTACAATTCGGGCATGGACACGGCAGCTATTGAAAAAGCAGGCATTAGCGTTTTGTCTGATGATTTTGATAAAATTGATAAAATATCATCAATTGAAGATATACAAAAGCAATTAGAGTATTTTCATGCCCATTTTATATCATCGGGTTTTGGCATTTATGGTGGCGCCGATTCAAAAAACAGCGAAATGGTAATTAGCCATTTATACCAAAGCGGATTAGGGCTACCCGACAGAGACTACTATTTAAGCGATGCCGAGCGTTTTGTAAAAATACGCGAAAAATATATGGAGCATTTAAACAAAATGTTTGTGCTTTTTGGCTATTCAAACGAGGAAGCAACCGCAAATGCTAATATTGTTTATGATTTTGAATTACAGTTAGCAAAAGCATCAATGGACAGGTTAGAGACAAGAGACCCGCACAAAACTTACAATAAAAAAAATATAGAAGAACTTAGCGAATTGGCTCCAAATTTTAATTGGAAAGCATATTTTGCAAGCATAAACCTACCTGAAGTTAATGAGGTAATAGTATCGCAGCCCGATTTTATTAAGGAGTTCGACTCTATGGTAGTTAGCAAAACTGTTGACGAGTGGAAAACATATTTTAAGTGGAATTTGATTAACAAAACCGCTTCATATCTAAACAATGATATTGTTACACAGAATTTTGATTTTTACGGTAAAACTCTATCGGGCACACCCGAAATGAGGCCACGCTGGAAACGCGTGTTGAGTTCAACAAGCAACTCGCTTAGCGAAGCCGTAGGGCAAATTTATGTTAAAAAATATTTTCCGCCCGAAGCAAAAGAGCGAATGATTAAACTTGTTGATAACCTAAAAGTGGCACTTGGCGAAAGAATACACAACCTTGATTGGATGGGCGATGACACCAAAGAAAATGCTATCGAAAAGTTGAATGCCATTAGGGTGAAAATAGGATATCCTGATAAGTGGAAAGATTATACAAATCTAGAAGTTGGTAACGACTCATATGTTGAAAATATTTTAATGGCCGGAAATTTTAGCTTTAACGAAATGATTTC
>CAYQPP010000267.1:0-5291 GCA_964419235.1 uncultured Bacteroidales bacterium | reverse complement strand
AGGCTTTCAGCCTCAAGTTTTCAAACTTTAGGCAAACAAGCGGATAAGCATATAACATTAACCTTTTACAATTGAAAAATATGGTTCAACTAAGTTCCGCTAAAGCGAGACAAGTTTAACGGATTCGAGAACCATATATTTATCTGATAATTGTTGCAGCCCTATCGGGGCCAACCGACACTATTTTAACAGGTACTCCTGTCTCGTTTTCAATAAATTTTACATAATCAAGCAGTTCGACAGGTAAATCGTTTTCGCTGTTTTTATTTGTAATATCACATTGCCAACCTTTAAACTCGCGGTAAACAGGCTCAATGTTGTTATTTATTTCATACGGAAAATAGTCTTGCTCGGTACCATTTACTTTGTAAGCTACTGCAACTTTAATGGTTTTAAAATTATCGAGTACATCGGCTTTTGTCATAATAAGTTCGGTAACACCATTTATCATTACGCTATATTTTAACGCAACCAAATCGAGCCAGCCGCAACGGCGCGGGCGGCCTGTCGTGCTACCATACTCGTGCCCAACATCGCGCAGTTTTTGTCCGTCGTTATCAAACAGTTCGGTGGGGAATGGCCCCGAACCAACCCGCGTGCAATATGCTTTAAAAATACCTTTTACATTGCCAATATTTGAGGGTGCAATACCCATACCTATACATGCCCCTGCACAAATTGTATTTGATGAAGTAACAAACGGGTACGAGCCAAAATCAATGTCGAGCATTGAGCCTTGAGCACCTTCGGCCAATACTTTTACGTTATCGTTTTTTATATAGTTATTGATTGTATGCTCGCTATCAATAAACTTAAATGTTTTTAACAATTCAATCCCCTCAAACCATGCTTTCTCCATTTTCTCAAGGTCAAAATCGTAGCTATACAACGACAAGGTTTTAAGGTGTTGCTGTTTTAAGAATTCATATTTTTCTTTAAAATCGGGAAGCAGGATATCCCCTACCCTAAGGGCATTTCTACTAACCTTATCGGTATAAGCCGGTCCAATACCTTTAAGCGTTGAGCCTATTTTATTTTTTCCTTTTGATTGTTCCATTGCACCATCAAGAATTTTGTGGGTTGGAATAATAAGGTTAGCTTTTTTTGCTATTTGCAGCCTTTCGGGTGCATTTATATTAAATTTCTTTAAATCGTCAATTTCAATTTTAAATATTTCAGGGTCGAGTACCACTCCGTTACCAATAATATTTATGGTATTTTCATGAAAAATGCCCGATGGTATTAAATGCAACACATGCTTAATGTTATTAAACTCTAAACTATGACCTGCATTGGCCCCACCTTGAAATCGGGTAATAACACCATAACCGGGGGTTAACACATCAACAATTTTTCCTTTACCCTCGTCGCCCCATTGAAGCCCTAACAATACATCAACCTTCATTATTTATAATATTAATTTAATTTTAGTTACTGAATCATTCAAAAAAAATTCAGCCCCGAATTTACTAATTATTTTTGCATTCACCTTGATTGCCTATAATAAGTTATCAAAAATTGTTATTATAGATGGGTATTAATCCTAAATTGTCAAAATAAAGAAAATTCTTAAAGTTGACTACCCCCAAGACAAAGCCTCAAGGATTTTTTTTAATTAAACTTTAACAGGAATATATTTTGCTATTTCAACAAACCTAATTGTCGGCATTTTGTTTTGCCAGCTCTTTTTGGCATGAACTGCAAATGCCGTAACAATATAATGAATGGTAAGTAAGATCAAAATTGTGCTGTTTGGCTGCACGCTCCTCAATTTCGTCAATTCGTGCATCGCTAAATTCAGTAACCTTACCGCAATTGGTACAAATTAAATGCTCGTGTGGGGCGCTGTTATAAGCCTTTTCGTATTGTGCATTATTTTTACCAAACTGGTGCTTAATTACTAAGTTACACTCTTGCAAAATATCAATTGTGTTATATAGGGTGGCGCGGCTTACCCTATAGTTTTTGTTTTTCATATGTATATACAACGACTCTATATCAAAATGATCGTTTTGGCTATAAATTTCATCAAGAATTGCAAACCGCTCCGGTGTTTTACGATGGCCGTTACGCTCTAAATATTTAGTAAACAGCTCTTTTGCTTTTTCATTAACAGCGTTTAAAGCTTGTGGATTATTGTTTTTATAATTCATATACAGACTAATTAAAAATAACCTGCCACAAATATATAAATATTTTATTTAATGCTTATCCGCATACTTATCCAATCAACCCTTCCGCCCTTACGGGGCTGAATTTCACAAAACTACAATAAAAAAAATTCTTAAAGTTGACTATCCCCGTGGCAAGTGGTATTACGCCAACTTTATTTCAGATCTAACAGGTTTGTTTTAATTATTTGATATACAAGATTATAATCTTATAATATTTTTGTTAAAAAAACCTGTTAGATCTTTAGACAACCTCTATCTCCACTAAAAATTAAGGGAGAACATATGGAACTCCGAGGCAAGTGTCGAGGAATTCTTTTGATTAAATACAAGGCATTGCCAATGCTATGACATTACGCTCCTGAATCAAGTTCGGGGCAGGCTCTTTCAAGGCATATTTTCCTGTTTTCAAAAAGGTCGGTTTTACTTAGACATCTTTAATTTCGTGGCGCGAAACCTGACTAATACCTTTTATTTTGCCGATGTTCATTATCAGGTTGTTTAGGTCGGTTGAATTTTTTACGTAAACATCAATAGAACCTTCAAAAATACCGTCGTAGCTCTCAAAATTAATTGAGCGCATATTAACATTCAGCTCCTTTGATATTATTGCGGTTACATTGCTTACGATACCAACATCATCAATGCCTTTTAAGGTAATACGGCCTAGAAATGCCAGTATTTTTTTGCTTTTCCACTCAACTTTTACAACATTTTGGCTTTCGCTTGAATTTAACCTAATGGCATTTGGGCACGATGTTGAATGAATAATCAAATCATCGTCGGTGGCACGGTAGCCAATAACATCGTCGCCGGGAATTGGGTTGCAGCATGTGGCTATTTGGTAGTTGCTGGTATTATCATCAACAATAAGTGGTTTTGATTTGTCGAATTTTTGGGCTGCATTAACAGCATCGGGTTTTCCGATACCCCAAAATTTAATATACTTACTTTGCGACCTTTTTTTAATTATCTTTAAAATGGCATCGCGATCAAGCTTCTCTTCGCCAATTCTAAAATAAAGTTCCTCTTTGTTTCGGGTGCGGTAATGGTTATACAGTTTTTTAAATATATTAGAATTGGGTTGTATATCGAGCTCCATTAAAATGTACTCAAGATGTATTTTGCCTTGGTCAACAACTTTTTTTCTACTGTCGCGAAAAGCATTTTTTAATTTTGATTTTGCTTTTACAATAGTTACAAAATCTAACCAATGAATATCGGGCTCTTGTTTATCGGAGGTAATTATTTCAATTTGGTCGCCCCCCTGCAATTTATGGCTAAGCGGCACCAATTTGTGATTTACTTTTGCCCCAATTGCATGCAACCCTATTTCGGAGTGTATAAAAAATGCAAAGTCGAGGGCTGTGGCCTCCGATGGCAGGGTAATAATTTCGCCTTTTGGAGTAAACACCATTATTTCAGATGTAAAAAGGTTTAGCTTAAACTCGTCGAGAAACTCAAATGCATCTGATTTTGGGTCTTCAAGCATTTCACGAATCTCCTTTATCCATTTGTCTAACTCGCCCTCTTGCTGCGATATACCTTTGTATTTCCAATGTGCGGCATATCCCCTTTCGGCAATTTCGTTCATCCGGCTCGACCGTATTTGCACCTCTACCCATTTACCGTCGGGACCCATAACCGTAGCATGCAAAGCTTCGTAACCATTGGTTTTGGGTTTGGTAACCCAGTCTCTAATACGGTCGGGCCGAGCCATATACATATCGGTAATTATGGAGTATATTGTCCAGCATTGGGTTTTTTCGGGAATATCTTTTTTGGGGTCGAAAATAATACGGATTGCAAACAGGTCGAAAACCTCCTCAAAGGTTACTTTTTTTGTCTCCATTTTTTTCCAAATGGAATAGATACTTTTTGGCCGCCCGCTAACATCAAACATAAACCCCTCGGTATTAAGACGATTGGTAATTGGCAAGGCAAAACGGTTTATGTATGTAAGGCGTGTTTTTTCGGTCTCTTTTATAAGACTCTCTATTTTTTTAAACTCGTTGGGATGAATGTATTTTAAGCATAAATCTTCAAGCTCCGACTTTATTGCATACAAACCCAACCTGTGTGCCAACGGTGCATAAATAAAAAGCGTTTCGCCGGCAATTTTAAGCTGTTTGTTGGGTTTCATTGAGTCGAGCGTGCGCATATTGTGCAAACGGTCGGCCAGTTTAATAAAAATTACACGCAAGTCGTCGGCTATGGTCATCAATATTTTTCTGAAATTTTCAGCCTGCAACTCGCTTTGGTTACTAAACACCCCCGATATTTTTGTAAGCCCTTCAACAATATTTGCTATTTTATCGCCAAATTGCCTCTTGATATCTTCAACGGTAATGTCGGTATCCTCAACCACATCGTGCAATAACGAGGCAACAATTGATTTTGTGCCCAGCCCAATTTCGTTATAAGCAATTGTGGCTACCGCTATGGGGTGGTAAATGTATGCTTCGCCCGATTTGCGCCGCATATTTGCATGTGCCTCGTAGGCTATTTTAAAGGCGCGGCTAATAATTTCATACTGCTCGCTTTTATTATCAACTTTTACAAGTTTAAGCAAACCGTTGAATTCATTAATAATATCCTTTTTTTCTTTTGCCGAAAATGCCTTCATGCCAATTATATTACTAAATGCTATATACGAATAATCAGTATTTTTTGTTTTAAAAAACCAAAGGTAGTAATTTACTTTATTTTGATGATATTTTAGTTCAATAGTTATAAGGCAAGCGCATCAAATTGTTTTTTTTAAAGACCTAACAGATTTGTTTAATTATTTGATATGGGCAAGCAAACCACAGCAAAAATTAGAAAATGAAAAGAAAAACCGTTTTATTGATACACAAGTTCAAAAACTAAAAATTAGGTTTTAAACACCACTTTTCATTGATATTTATTTGTAAATTTGTAAAGGAACAAAAAAGACATATTAACATTCCAAAGCAGATTTAAAAATGCAAATATGAGTAAGGAAAAAATATCCATACGTTTTTATAACGACCGAGAAGTACGTGCTGTTTGGGACGAAAAGAGTTCCAAGTGGTGGTTTTCAGTGTTGGATATTGTTGCTGTGCTTACCGACCAAAACGACTATACTAAAACCCGCAA
>CAYQPP010000266.1:0-5316 GCA_964419235.1 uncultured Bacteroidales bacterium | reverse complement strand
ACTATATATCAAATACGTATAAATTAGCATCTTAATTCAAAGTGCAAAACTTCAGTAATATAAACAAAAAAGCTTACTGTTTATTCAGTAAGCTTTTTTGTTGGAAAAATATTTACACCAAATATTTAAAACCGTTCAACATCTTGTTTTAAGTTTACCATTTTTATGGCAGTAATAGCGGCCTCGTCGCCTTTATTTCCATGCTTGCCACCGGCACGGTCTAACGCCTGCTGTTGGTTATCGGTTGTTAACACCCCAAAAATCACAGGCAAATTAAGTTTTATATTCAATTCTGTAATACCGTATGCAATGCCTTGGCATATAAAATCGAAATGGCGTGTTTCTCCTTGAATAACACAACCTAAAACTATTATTGCATCAACAAAACAATTATCACCAATTAGCTGTGCACCTAAAGTTAACTCAAAAGTGCCGGGCACATATTCTTTAACTATGTTTTCGGGTTTGGCGCCATGCTTTATTAAAGTATTGTATGCGCCTTGGTATAAGGCCTCGGTTATTTCGGTGTTCCACTCAGCCACAACAATGCCAAATTTCATATTTTCAGCATTTGCTACCGACTTAATATTATATTCCGATAAGTTTTTTAATGATGTTGCCATTGTATTGTGTATTATACCGCCATTGGGCGACAAGGTTAAATTAAGAATTAAAATAATATTGTCTAAATTATTTAAAGATTGCTATTGCTTATAATTATTTGTTTTTACCTTGTTTATTGAATATTGAGTGTTTTTAAAATTTAACAGCTAAATAATGGACTTTTAATAATTTTATAGTACCATTTAAGTCGCATCTTAATTTACAAAAATGACAAACATTCAACACTCAATATACAATTTTCAACATTAAACTATATTTTTGTCGTTTACTTTATTATTGTTTGCTTATTGAATATTACATTGTAATATCTATACCAACCAATCAAGACTTTTAAAACTAAATAAGTAACCCTGTAATTTTATTCTACCAACTCTTTAGCGGAACTTGTCTCGCTTTAGCGGAACCAATAGAATCAAAAAAAGTATCAAAAACTAAGTTAATGATACTTTTTCAATTTATATAAAATATTTTTTTTATTCTTCCATTTTAAGTTTTGCGCGGGCAATTACTTTTTCAATATTACGCCCCTCAGCCGATTTTGGATAATCAGCCTTGATTATTTCGTACAAATCTAAAGCCTTTTTAAAATCGCCTTCATCTTCTAACAATTGACCTGCCTTGTTAAGGTAAATCGGTGTCGAAAAATCATTTATATTACTATTAGCTGCCTTTTCATAGTATGAAATAGCCTGTTTATATTCGCCCAACTCAACGTAAGCGTCGCCAATTGCTCCGTTTTTAATAGAGCTAATCATAATGTCGCTTGTGCTGAATTTTTTAAGATACGAAATAGCTTCTTCATAATCGCCTAAGTGTAAATAACAAACTCCGGCATAATATTTTGCCAAATTCGATGATTTGGTCATTTTATAGTCGCTGATAATATCTAAAAAACCAAAATAGTTACCATCACCATTTAATGCAAGGTTAAACGAATCTCGCTGAAAATACTGCTCGGCAACAAACATATTGTTCTGTGCATCATTATCTTGAGGCTCAACATAAAATTTTTGGAAAGCCAAATATAGCGAAACTATAATTAACACGCCAAGGGCAAGCGAGGTAAGCGTCTTTTGGTTATCTTCTACAAACTGTTCGGTTTTTGTCAACGCACTCTCAAAACCTTCAATATTGGAATCTTTTTCTGTATTCTTACTTTTTGACATAGTTTTATTATATTTTGGAAAATTCTTGGCAAAAATAGTCCTTTTTATCATTTATAGAAATAATCTGGCAAAATAGTTTTCATATTAATTCGCAATTAATAATTAACTATGTTTTTTTGATGTATTATCAAGTTCTTTTTTTTGCAAATACAATGTTTTTTACAAAGCTTTATTTATATTCGCACTTTAATTTAACTTACGAAACAAAATTCATAAATAATCAGGAGTATATGCATAATTACTATTATGTAAAAGGTTGAATGCAGTTGTTAAATTACGCAACCGTTGCTACTGTAAATTTTTAACGTTTATAAAATTATGGATGTAGTCATTATTGATGATGAGCCATTTGCAAGACAGTGTATTGAGTCGATTATTGCTGAAAACTTTGCTCAAATAAATATTGTTGGACAAGCAGATTCAGTACGCAAAGGGGTTAATGTAATTAAAAACACCAACCCTGATTTGGTTTTTTTAGATGTCGATTTGATTGATGGCAGTGGTTTTGATATTTTAACCACTCTTAAGCCCATAACTTTTAAGGTTATATTTATAACAGCACATCAAGAACATGCTTTAAAAGCCATTAAGTTTAGTGCATTCGATTTTATTTTAAAACCTGTAAGTGCCGACGAACTTATTGATGCAATAAACAGAGCTAATGCCGATTCTGAAAATCAAGGGCTAAAATGGAATGCCTTTTTTAATAATATATCGGAGCTTAACGATAAACCAAAAAAAATTGTGCTAAGAACCAGCGAAAGCATACATTTAATTGATATAACCGATATTTTAAGGTGCGAGGCCGACAATAACTATTCAACTTTCTTTTTAAAAAATAGTCAAAAAATAGTTATTTCAAAAGGTCTTAAAGAGTACGAAGATATGTTAAGCGGTTATGGTTTTTTTAGGGTTCACCAGTCGCACCTTATTAACTTAAACTACATTTTGCGTTTCGACAAAAAAGATGGTGGTTATGTAGTATTAACCGATAAAAGTAGTGTGCCTGTTAGTCAACGTAAAAAACAAAAACTGTTAGATTTTTTTGAAAGCCTTGCATAATCTGTTTATTTTTAACCAGCAAAATTGTAAGTGTTAATTAGTTTAAAATTGAAATAGCAACAATTCTAACAAAAAATAAACGAATTCTAATTCATTCCCGTCGAACTCTAATTCTAATCAACTTTATTACAAACTTAGTGTATCTTTACTAAAGTTTTAATTGCGGTTTGAGAGATATAAATATTAAAGATATACTCAAATTAGTACAAAACAGAGAGTGAAGAGCAAATTGCTTCCTTTTTTAAGCTATGTTTATGGTGCATATAAAAGGATATATTAAACTAAGTTGGTTGTTTTACTTTAAGTTTAGTATCTTATTAGCTTAAAAAAAAGTTTATTTAATTGTTTCGTGGTTAATAATGCAGGTAATTTAAGGAAGCATATAAATCCTCCGGAGCCCTCCGGAGGATTTTTTCGTTTATATCTTTAAGTAATTATTTTTTACAAATTCATTCATTTCACTATCTTTATCCACATGTTTCTTAAAAACCTGTCATTAGTTAATTTCAAGAATTATGCCCAATTTGAGGCACAGTTTTGTCAAAAAATAAACTGTTTTACAGGAAATAACGGAGTAGGCAAAACCAATATACTCGATGCCATTTATTACCTGTCATTCTGCAAAAGCTTTTTTACGAGTATCGACTCTATGAACATAAAGCACAACGATAAATATTTTATTGTTGACGGGCAATATACTTTTGACAATCGTACAGACAATATATACTGTAGTTTTGAGCAGGGTAAAAAGAAAAAGTTTAAGCGCAATAAAAAAGAGTACGATAAACTTGCCGACCACATAGGACTAATTCCGTTAGTAATGATTTCGCCATACGATATTGACCTAATAATTGGCGGCAGCGATGAACGCCGGAAATTTATTGATGGAATAATATCGCAATTTGACCGCGAATATTTGTATGATTTACAAAACTACAACAGGGCATTAATACAGCGCAACCATCTGCTTAAACAGTATGGAAAAACAGGGTATTTAGATAACGATGTGCTCGATTTATACAATATCCAACTAATTGAAAAAGGCAATCGGATTTATGAAAAAAGAAGTATTTTTATAAAAAAGATAAAACCAACATTCCAAAAATATTTTACACACATTTCGCAAGGCGAAGAGAACGTATCATTGGTTTACAACTCACAATTACAACAAGCCGACTTTGACAAATTACTATTAGAAAGCTTTGAAAAAGACAAAATATCGCGGCACACTACAGTTGGTATCCATAAAGATGATTTAGAGCTGCTAATAGGCAATTATCCTATTCGTAAATTAGGCTCGCAAGGACAACAAAAATCATATTTGGTAGCCCTAAAACTATCTCAATTCGAATATATTCAAAATATTTGTGGTTTTAAACCAATGTTGCTGCTTGACGATATTTTTGACAAATTAGATAGTAACAGAGTAGAGCAGATAGTTAAACTTTTGGCAAAAAATAGTTTTGGCCAAATATTTATTACCGACACAAACCCCGAGCGGATAAACAAAGTACTAAACAAAATTAATGGCGAATATTACCACTTTGCGGTTGATAACGCCAAATTAACACAATTGCATGAGGAGGTCTAACACACAACCATTAAAAGAGGTAATTCAAGAGTACCTTGAAGCTTTAAAAATGAAGCAAAAAATTAAAGAGGTGAGTTTGTTAAGCTCATGGGAAGAAGTGGTGGGCAAAACTATTAGCAGGTCAACCAGCGACATTTACATAAAAAACAAAAAACTTTATGTAATATTAAAATCATCGGTTATACGCAACGAACTGCTCCTAATTAAAGATCAGCTAATTAAAAAACTCAACGAGGCGGTAAATGCCAATGTTATTTACGAAATAATTCTTAAATAGTACTTGCGCGAATCAGTTAAAAGCCTGTCTCACTTTTGCTTATTCCGATATAATCAACAAAACTAAAACTCACTATCTTCAAAATTACTGAACCGCTCGCTTTTTGAGAAGAAAAAATCAGATTCAATTTTTGCATTATCATCACTATCGGAGCCATGAACAGCATTTTTCTGCATCGACTCAGCAAATAGTTTTCTAATAGTGCCCTCTTCGGCTTTTGTAGGGTCGGTATTTCCAATTAACTTCCGGTAATCTTCAACGGCATTCTCTTTCTCTAAAATAGCTACAACTATCGGCCCCGATGTCATAAATTTTATTAAATCATTGTAAAACGGTCTATCTTTATGAACCGCATAAAACTTTTTAGCCTGAACGGTTCTTAATTTAATAAGTTTCATAGCAGAAATATGAAAACCTGCACCACTAATACTGTTAAGTATTGGACCAATGTGTTCATTTGTAACAGCACCGGGTTTAATAATTGTAAAAGTAAAAGTACCTGCCATAATATTATATTTAAGTTTAGTAATAACACTAAGATAACTAATAAATAAAGAAAATGTTTTTTTGTGCACAAAAAAAACAACATTTATTGT
>CAYQPP010000265.1:0-5319 GCA_964419235.1 uncultured Bacteroidales bacterium | reverse complement strand
TTTTGTATTTAAAGTCCAGCCATCGTCTAACAATCTACATTGTCGGCTTTTTTAATTATTAACTTGCTTTAAAAAAAGCATCCTTAATAACTCTGCAATTTACCAACACTACAACCTTTATGCAACTCATATTTAAAAGATGCTGTGTATCGTATTGCCCTATTATCTCGGATAACTGTTATAATTTATCCGGCTGTCTTATTAAATAAGATCAAAGAACTTGTAAAACCCTACGCAAAATTAAATTACTGAACGCCCACCTTTTATGCGGCCGCTTTTCATCAATCCATCATAGTGCCTCATTAATAAATGGCTTTCAACTTGTTGAAGAGTGTCTAACACAACCCCCACCATAATTAACAGCGATGTACCACCATAAAAATATGCAAAACTTCTTTCAATGCCTGCTATCATAGCAAATGCCGGCATTATTGCCACAAATGCAAGAAAAATTGAGCCGGGCAATGTTATTCTCGACATTACAGTATCAAGAAATTCCACTGTTTTGCGTCCGGGTTTAACCCCGGGAATAAATCCACCGTTCTTTTTCATATCATCGGCCATTTGCGTAGGATTGATAATAATGGCTGTATAAAAATATGTGAACAGTACAATTAATACCGCTGTTACAAAATTGTACCAGAACCCGGTATTGTCAGCTAATGCGGCAGCAATTCCGGTTGCTGCGTCGCTTTCGGAGAACCCAACTAAAACAATTGGCAAAAACATGATTGCCTGTGCAAATATTATTGGCATTACGCCTGATGCATTTACCTTTAAGGGTATATACTGGCGAACTCCACCGTATTGTTTGTTTCCAACAATACGCTTTGCATACTGCACGGGTATTTTTCGTGTGCCTTGAATTAGTAAGATTGTAAGTGTAACAACAATTGCCAAGGCAATCATTTCAACAAGGAACATAACCAAACCGCCACCTTGCTCGTTAATTCTTGAAACAAGTTCAACCCAAAGGGCTGATGGTAGTCGTGCAATAATTCCTATCATAATTATAAGTGAAATGCCGTTACCAATACCTTTATCGGTAATTCGCTCGCCAAGCCACATTACAAACATTGTGCCTGCGGTTAGTATTGTAATTGAAGATATTGTAAAGAAAACTCCACTTAATACAAATGCCGATGCGGGAAGCTGTGCGTGTAAGTTTGCCAAATAGCTTGGCCCCTGCAATAGCAATATTGCCACTGTAAGATACCTTGTAATTTGGTTAATTTTACGTTGCCCGCTTTCGCCTTCGCGCTGCATTTTTTGGAAATATGGCACTGCCATACCAAGAAGCTGGATTACAATTGAAGCCGAGATATAAGGCATTATACCCAATGCAAATATTGATGCATTAGAGAATGCTCCACCCGAAAACATATCCAACAAACCTAATACACCACCCGAAGTTTGATCTTTGAGTGCTGCTAATTGTGATGGATCGATTCCAGGCAATACAACTCTGGTTCCAAGTCTATAAATTAAAATAAGTCCTAATGTGTTTAAGATTCGAGATTTTAAATCTTCAATCTTCCAGATATTCTTAAGGGTTTCTATAAGTCTCTTCATCAATACTAATTTACAAAGTTACTACTGAACCTTCGAGCTTTTCGATAGCTTTTACAGCTGATTTTGAGAAAGCGTTTGCTTTAACTTCGAGCTTTAAGGTTAGTTTTCCATTACCAAGAATTTTGACATTATCATTTTTTGAACACAAACCATTATCTAAAAGGGTTTGAATATCGATAGTTTGCAAGTTTTTAGCTTCGGCTAATTTTTGCAATTCACCAATATTAATGGCTTTATATTCTTTTCTGTTCATATTCTTAAAACCAAATTTAGGAACACGCCTTTGCAAAGGCATTTGTCCTCCTTCAAATCCGATTTTTCTTGAATACCCAGAACGAGATTTCTGCCCTTTATGTCCACGTGTTGAAGTGCCTCCACGAGTTGAGCCTTGTCCGCGCCCAATTCTCTTTTTTGTTTTGGTAGAACCTTCAGCCGGTTTCAAATTACTTAAATCCATATCTGAAAAATATTATTTAATCTCTTCAAAAGAAACTAAGTGATTAACTTTATTTATCATTCCCATTATTTCAGGAGTACTCTCTTGTTCGATAGTGTGACGTATTTTGCGTAACCCTAATGCATCAAGTGTGGCTTTTTGCCTTTTTGTACTTCCTATTTTACTTTTTATTTGTGTAATACGTACTTTAGCCATGTCTTTAGTTTATTATCCTTTAAAAACTTTTTCTAATGATACGCCACGCTCGTTAGCAACTGTGTAGGCATCGCGCAATTTCAATAGTGCTTCCATAGTTGCTTTAACAACGTTGTGCGGGTTTGAAGATCCTTTTGATTTTGCAAGGCAATCTTTTATTCCAACACTCTCAAGTACGGCACGCATGGCACCACCTGCTTTTACTCCGGTACCACTTGATGCTGGTGCAATAAATACATCGGCACCACCGTAGCGGGCTAACTGTTGATGAGGTAAAGTTCCGTTAATTACCGGCACTTTTATTAAACTTTTCTTTGCATCTTCAATACCTTTACTAATGGCAGTTGTAACTTCGTTTGCTTTACCCAAACCATGGCCAACAATGCCATTTTCGTTACCAACTACAACAATGGCTGAGAAACTGAAAGTACGGCCTCCTTTTGTTACCTTTGTAACACGGTTAATTGCCACTAAACGGTCTTTTAACTCGAGGTCGGTTGTTTTAATTTTTCTGATACTTGACATAACTTCTAAATTTTAAGTCCTCCTTTTTTGGCAGCCTCAGCCAAGGCTTTAACTCTACCATGAAATAAAAATCCGTTGCGGTCGAACACTACGGCTTTAATGTTTTTTGCTAAAGCTTCTTTAGCAATAAGCTCGCCAACTTTTTCGGCTTTTTGTGTTTTATTGCCTTTAAATTCAGCTATCTCTTTATTTAGTGATGAGGCTGAAATTAGTGTTGACCCTGTAACATCGTCAATTATTTGAACTGATATTTGTTTGTTGCTACGAAAAATGTTCATTCGTGGCATATCTGCCGTTCCGCTAATTTTTGCGCGGATACTCTCTTTTATTTTTCTTCTTCTAATTTGCTTACTGAAAGCCATAATTAAATGTTTTAAAATCGTTTATGCACTAGCAGATTTACCAGCTTTTCTGCGAAGTTCTTCACCTTTAAATTTAATACCTTTCCCTTTGTAAGGCTCGGGTTTCCTGAGCGATCTGATTTTAGCTGCTACGTGGCCTATAAGTTGTTTGTCGCAACTCTCTAAGGTTAAGCGCGGATTGCTCCTGCGTTCGGTTACAGCCTCAACTTTTATTTCGTTAGGCAATTCAAAGAATATATTGTGAGAATACCCGAGGCTCATTTCAAGCATTTGCCCTTTTGATTCTGCACGATATCCAACACCCACAAATTCCATCTCAATTTTAAAACCTTCTGATACACCTACAACCATGTTGTTAATAAGAGAACGGTATAAACCATGAAATGACTTATGCTCTTTTGATTCTGAAGGGCGTTCAACTGTTAGTTGATTCTCTTCAACCTTAACAACTAAATCGGGATTTACTTGCTGTTGCAATTCTCCCTTTGGCCCTTTTACTGTTACCAAGTTATCTTTGCCGATATTTACGGTTACCCCACTTGGTATAGCTACAGGTAATTTTCCTATTCGCGACATTTTTCTATTTTATTAATAAACGTAACACAATACTTCGCCACCTACATTTTTAGCCCTTGCCTCTTTATCGGTAAAAACACCTGCCGAGGTTGAGATAATTGCTATCCCTAAGCCGTTTAATATGCGTGGCAACTCATTTGAACTTTTATATAGACGCAAGCCGGGAGAGCTGATTCGCTGTAATTTTTTGATTACAGGTTGCTTTGTTTCTCCGTTATACTTAAGAGCAATTTTAATTGTTCCTTGAACGCTATTGTCTTCAAACTTATAGTTTAAGATATAACCTTGTTCAAAAAGAATTTTGGTCATACTTTTTTTAATTTTTGAAGCAGGAATTTCTACTACCTTTAGCTTTGCCATTTGGGCATTGCGTATTCTGGTAAGATAATCTGCAATTGGATCTGTCATTTTTTTACTCTTTAAATTTTACCAACTTGCTTTTTTTACTCCAGGAATTAAACCTTTAAGAGCCATTTCTCTAAAGGTAATCCTGCTAATACCAAATTGTCTCATGTATCCTTTAGGCCTGCCTGTAAGGCTACAACGGTTATGCAAACGCACGGGCGATGCATTTTTTGGTAATTTTTGAAGGCCTTCATAATCTCCTTCAGCTAATAGTCTCTCACGCTTTGCAGCATATTTGGCTACCATTCTTTTGCGCTTAACTTCGCGAGCTTTCATTGATTCTTTAGCCATAATCTAATTCTTTTTTAAATTTTTAAAAGGCAAACCAAATTCTCTGAGCAAAGCATATCCCTCTTCGTCGTTGTTTGCTGATGTAACAAAAGTTATATCCATTCCAAGTAGGGTACTTATTTTGTCGATATCAATTTCAGGAAAGATGATCTGCTCTGTTATTCCGAGTGTAAAATTACCTTTACCGTCGAGTTTGCTGTTAACACCTCTAAAATCACGTATTCGAGGTAATGCAACCACAACAAGCCTTTCAAGAAACTCATACATTTTATCTTTGCGCAAAGTAACTTTAACGCCAATAGGCATTTTCTTTCTCAGCTTAAAGTTCGAGATGTCTTTTTTCGATACGGTTTTTATTGCTTTTTGCCCTGCTATGCTTGATATTTCGGCAGCAGCAGTGTCAATAAGTTTTTTATCGGCAATAGCTTTCCCAACTCCTTGATTTATCACAATTTTTTCCAATTTTGGAACTTGCATAGGAGTTTTGTAACTAAACTCTTTAGTTAAAGTTGGAATAATCTCTCCCTCGTACTTTTTCCTAAACGTTGGTTTATACATTACTTAATCTCCTCTCCTGATTTTTTAGAATACCTTACTAATTTACCTTTATCATTCAATCTTCTGCCAACGCGTGTTGGTTGACCCGAAGAAGGATCCACAACCATTAGGTTTGAAATATGGATTGGCGCCTCTTGCTTGACAATTCCACCCTGTGGAGTATCAGCGTTGGGTTTGGTATGTTTTGATACCATGTTTACCCCTTCGACGATAGCGCGTTGTTTTTCGCCAAAAACCTCGAGGACTTTACCTTTTTGTCCTTTTGATTCGCCTGACAATATTACAACGGCATCACCTTTTTTTATATGCAATTTTTTACGCATTTCCGTTTGTCTTTACAGATTATAATACTTCGGGAGCAAGTGAAACTATTTTCAT
>CAYQPP010000264.1:0-5346 GCA_964419235.1 uncultured Bacteroidales bacterium | reverse complement strand
ACTTAGTTTTTATAAATTTTAACGAACTCATATTGCAGACTAAATTAATAATAAAATGGTTGCCATAAAAAAAAAATACTCCATCGATATTTGCAACTCATTTTAAATATTTAGAATTGCTAATTTTAGCAGGCTTATATGGTGGAAGTATATTAACGGCACTTCACTAAAAAAGGCCATCACAATTGTAATGGCCTTTAAAAACAAGCAATATGTCAACATCACTTTTTAGTAGGTGTAGTAGTAGTTTTGGTTTTGTCGTCGGTTTTTACTGCCGATTTTGAGTTTTTGCAACAGCTTTTAACCGCCTTGTCGCATTTAGCATCGTGTTTGCAGTCGGCTTTTGCATTTTTACAATCGGTTTTACATTTGGCGTCTGCTTTTTTGCATTTTTCGCATGTGCAGCCTTTTGGGCATGGTTTTTCATCGTCGTTTTGGTCAACAACCGTAATGTTTATATCATTTTTAACAATAACAGTCGATGCGTAAGTTGTCATACCCATTCCTGCCACAAACAAAAATCCTAATACATAAGCTAATTTTTTCATCATTTTAATTTTTTGATTAAACATATGCCAAAGATAAAGCTTGGTACTAAAACAATAAGTTATTCATTTGTTATATAGTTGTTAACAATTTGTTAATCTGTTTTTTATACAGTAGTTTTTGCTTTATTTTGTATTGGTTAAAAATAACAAATTCAAAAAAATTAGTTACAAATACATAATTCATGATAAATGCTTCAATAATATTATAAACAGATGAAACCAACCATGTTGGAGATAATTATTTTCAGCACACAAGTAAATGATTATAATACTTAATAACCAACAGGTTACAAATTTATAAACAGATGAAAAATAAAACCAAAAACCTTATAACGGTAGTTATTGCTTTTCTGTTAAGTTTAATAGCAATACAGTTTATTTGGATATTGCGTGCGGCAACCTATCAAGAAAAACAATTTGAATTCTCGGTAGTGGCCGCAATTAATAAATCAATAATTGAAATTGACAAGCAATATGCCGTTTGTATGCAGGTTACAAGCTGTTTTGACAAGGTTGGTTTTACCTGTTGTAACAAGCAGGATTTAAGTTCAGACAAATGGAATTTTATTGACTCGCTAATAAAAACCGAACTGGCATACAGCAAAATATGCATCGGGTATGAGTTTAAATTAAGTACAACCCCCCACCCCCACCCTATGAATAACAAAGCCGAGGGAAAACATAAATGCTTTACGGTAAAATCAAACATGAAAACAGCCAATGGCGACAGTATTTGGTTGCACATTACTTTTCCGGAACGCAACAAGTTTATTATAGCTCAAATAGGGTGGCTCTTTATTTTAAGCATTATTTTAATACTCCTTACAATTGGTGCATTTATACTAATTTACAGATATTATAAGCAAGAACAACTTTTGGCAAGCGACACACGCAATTTTATAAACAACCTTACGCACGAATTTAAAACCCCGCTGGCATCAATCAGGTTAGCCAACAGCCGCATTGCAAAAACCAAGGAGTGTGCCGATAGCACATCAACTTACACAAAAATTATAAAGCAGGAAAACGATAAGCTCGACAGGCATATTAATTATTTATTGGATATTTCGCGATTACAAAAAGGCAAAATGCCAATAAATATCGATATTTTAGACTTTCATAACCTCTTGGTTCAGCAAACCGATTCGTTTATCCTGCAAATTGAGGAGAGGGGTGGGAGCTTATCAATAAACAACCAAGCCAAAAACACATGGGTAAATGCCGACTGTTTTCATATTTCGAATGTAATTACCAATATTTTGGATAATGCTTGCAAATACACAACAAAAAAGCCCGAAATAACAGTTACCATGCTCAATAAAAACGGCAGCCTTATTATTGCTTTTTCCGATAACGGCATTGGTATCGACAAAAGCAACCAAAAAATTATTTTTCAAGAATTTAGCAGGGTCGATACCGGAAACGTGCATAATGTTAAAGGCTTTGGGTTAGGGCTATCGTATGTTGGGCAGGTTATAAAGCTGCACAAGGGCAAAATTTGGTTAGAGAGCAAAAAAGGCGAAGGCACAACATTTTTTATTCAATTGCCTGTTGCCGACAAACAGACACTAAACAGATAGAAAACATGGGCAAAATACGTATATTATTGGTTGAAGACGATTTAAACCTCGGCTTTTTAACCCGTGAGTTTTTAGAGGGCGAAGGCTTTGATGTAAAAATATATAAAGACGGCGAATCGGCATTTAACGCATTTAAAAAACATGTATTCGACTTTTGCATCCTCGACATTATGCTCCCCAAAATGGACGGCTACAGGCTTGCACAAAAAATAAGAAAAAGTAAGCCGGAAATGCCCATAATTTTTTTAACCGCCAAAAACTTAAAAGACGATAAGTTCAAGGGGTTTAACCTTGGTGCCGACGACTATATAACAAAACCTTTTGACGAAGATGAGCTGCTTTGGAGGATAAACGCCATTTTAAACCGCAGCAACACAAAAGCTTCAGCCCTGCCAAACAAAAAAACCAATATTGGCAAATTTGTTTTCGATGCAGCAAACCAACTCCTGATTATTGGCAAAAAAAACCAACGGCTCACCGAACGCGAAACAAAGGTGTTGCAACTGTTGTGCTCAAATATCGGAAACATTATCAGGCGCGAGGAGATGCTTGAGAATATTTGGGGCGAAAACGACTATTTTGCAGGCCGCAGCCTCGACGTTTTTATCGCAAAACTACGCAAACACCTAAAACCCGACACCAATATAACTATCGAAAACGTACCTCGTGTAGGCTTTTTGCTGAATATTAAAAATGATTGACAAAACCGTAATTATTTTTTTCATTTACAAATTACTGAATTTCAATCCAAAATAAACAGTGCGAGGTAATGCCGGCCCGTATATGTATCCGGGGTCTCTGTCCACTCCTGTGTCAAAATCAGATTGATATGAGTTAAATATGTTTTTTATCCCACAATTTAGCTGCAATACCGTTCCGTTAAGCTTAATATTATAAGACACCTTTGCGCCTATATCAAAAAAATCGTGTGAGGTCATTAATTTACCTTCGGGCATACCTGCCCCAAAATATGGCACTAACATACTACCTGTATAATTACCGGTTACAGAGAGGGTCATTTTTTTTATTATATCATAATTCATTGTAACAAACCCATAAGTATCGGGTGTTCTAAAAAAATTGTTTTCGTTAAACTCTTGAACAGCATCATATTTGCTAACTTGCCATGTAAAACCTGTTTGTATAACAAACCCGGGCTTGGGTGCAATATTCCATTCAAGATTTACACCGGCAACAAAAGCTCCGTCATTTGAATTTGTTCTTGTATAGATAACCGTCCCTGCGGTATCAGGTTCTCCGTAGGTATTTACAAATGGGTCGATCAACCGTGTATAAAAACCCTCGATAAGCCACTCATTTTGCATATAACCCAACGGCATATCTATATCTAACGATGCCATCACGCTCCGGCTTTTTTCTTCCGATAAATTTGGATCGTTTTTATGAATAACTTTGCGGGCACCCGATACTTCAATATGCAAATCTTCGTTAAAAATCTGCGGTGCCCTAAATCCATGCGAATAGCTTACCCTTGCCATAATATCACTTGTAATATCATATTTTATTGTAATGCGCGGGCTAAATACATCTCCGTCAATATTCCCCATATTTGTTACCCTATCGCCAACAATAAAATGATCATACCTTAACCCCACCGATGCCTTAAATCTTTCCCATTCCCATTCACCCTGCATAAACACTCCTGTTGTATTTGTCATTTGATTGGTTATTAATGTGTTATCTACATGCTTGCCTGTAACATAATCGTAATACCCTAACTTACTGTCGTTTAAAAACCCGCCTGTGTTCTCAATTCCTGCAACCATATTACCTTTTGCAAACAACAAATTATCTTTTACAAGTGATAACTGCACTCCGGTAGCAAATGACAAATCATTGGTGTGCCCATATGCCGAAGGGTCTTTATGTGCCCCATAATAAGAGCCTCTGTCAACATGCTGAACAGATGCAAAAACACTTAATTTATCTTCGCTATTAAAAATCTGGTCAAAAGTAATTGCCCCCGTGTTGATGATATGCTCAACCGCTTCGCTAATATTCGACTCGTGCACGGGCTTCGCAAATTCATCACCACCCCTGCGTTCTTCTCTAATATTAAAATAATCAAAGGTTATCTTTCCGCGTTTCCCTGTTCTATGGTATGCCCTTGTTCCAACCGTTGTGTTTTTTATTTTTGCAATTTCCGAAAAGTTGTCCCCATTTGCATCAAAAGGCTGCCTGCTGCGGACAAAACCATAAACGGTAACTCCGGCTTTTGCCTCTAAATCGACAACCGCAGTATTAAAACTCAAATTATTATCAAAAACAGGTTTTGTGCCCAATAAACCAACCCCGATAGCACTTGATGAACCCGACACCTCAAACCCGTTCTTCACAGGATCTTTTGTTATCATGTTAATTGTTCCGGCAATGGCATTGCTACCATATAAAACCGAACCTCCCCCTCGAACAACCTCAACTCGCTCAACCATGCTTGCCGGAAAAAGCTCTAAACCATAAACTGCCGCCAACCCGCTAAAAATAGGGCGGCTGTTAATCAATATTTGGCTGTAAGGCCCTTCCATCCCGTTCATGCGAACTTGACTAAACCCACAATTTTGGCAATCATTCTCAACACGCAAACCCGGTGTAAAATTCAAACCGTCGCCCAATGAAACCGACTGTGTTGCAGTAAAAAGTTTTGGCGAAATAATATCAACTAACGTAAGGGCATCTTTCCTGTTCTGCTCATTCCGATTGGCCGAAACAACTACCTGTTCCAAACCAATCAAATCTTCTTGCAAATCAAATTTTACCTCAATTGTATTATCGGCAATTATCACAACCTCCTTTTTTTTGCTTTTGTAACCTACCGCCTGTGCCCTCACAACATATTCTCCTTCCGGAAGGTTGATAAACCTAAAGTGTCCGGTTGCGTCGGTAGCCGTTCCTATGGTTGTGCCCTCAATTAAAACCGTGGCAAAAGGCAAATGTTCGCCATTTGCAGTTACATGGCCAATAATATTGGCATCCGACTTATGCTTGTTCTGATATTTGCGGTGCTTTTTGTGTTGCTGTTGTCGGTTTTGGGCAGATACCGACAGTTGCACTATTATTAAAACAAATAGTGTTAACTGCTTTATATAGTCAATGCTTTTAATCTTCATGTTATAAATCTTTTTACTGATAAAAAATAACAGACACCAAAGCACAAAGCATAATGCTTTGCCATTTTGCATCATATTATCCATTGTTAA
>CAYQPP010000263.1:0-5347 GCA_964419235.1 uncultured Bacteroidales bacterium | reverse complement strand
TTTTATTATTATAAATATCTTTAAATCAACAACTCACACCGTGACCCCGAAAAAACGGGACAAGCTTTGCGGATTTAAAATGATATAAAAACTACAATTTACTTAATTCTTAAACCCCTTCCATACTCTTTTCAAGCTCGCGGGCATGTTCAAGAAACTCGTTTAACGACATCTCTTTATAAAATATCATGCCATGCGTTGAACGCACCTTGGGGCTTTTATGCTCGTAAAAGTAATCTTTTCCGAGAATTAATTGCACTTTTTTAAACTGCTCTACCCAAACTTTTTGCGACAAATCGCTAAAAGGCCCGTCAAAATCGGGGCTTGGGAACGATGCATTTACCTGACTGATATAGCAATCTTTAAATGAGCGGTCGAGCACGGCCATTGAGTTTAGCGATATTGGCGCAAAAACATTGGCATCATTTGGCTCAAACTTAAACCAAACATTTCTATACCCAATTATTTTCAGTTCCGACAAGTCGGCCTCTTTATCCCACTGATTTAATGCCTCGGCAATAGCTTGCAAAACTTTATAGTGAGTGTCGGGGCCCGAACCCTCGGGGTCGAGTGCCAAGCTAACCTTTGTGGGATTAATCCTGCGCAACATTTCAAGTACAGGCTCAACATCGCGTTTACGCTCGGGGTTTTGCGTAAAAATATCGCCGGTATAAAAACCCAAACGCTTATGCTCAATATTTTTTACCATAACACCATAATGCGCCCAAACTAACTCCTCTTCAAACTCGCGGAGCATACCCTTTAATTTTTGTATGTCGGCGGGGTTTTTCTCGCCATCATAACTTTGGTTTATTAAATCAATATTTTTTTGAATCTGTTCAATTAACCCCTGCTTCGATTTCATATGATATATTTCAACCATAGCACGTGTTATTCTATGGCAAACACCGCGCAATTTACCATCTTCATCTTTATCGGCCACCTTGTTTAAATAGTGGTTAACATCTTTATCCCACTTAAATTTATAGCCATCGTCAAAAAAGTCGGGGTATTCTACCATCTGAATCAGCCCTTTGCTTATAAATGCAACGGTTGACTCAAGCAGGTAGTTTATCATGCGGTTTGTAACTGCTGTAAAGCCCGATGTTAATATCGAAAAATTAAAAGTGTTTGACGGCTCGCGCAAATGGCGTATAACACTCGGAAAAATACCAAGTTGTATATCATCGTGATGCGGTCCAGTATGCAAATACCGCTGATTTTTTTCGGCAGCAAGCCCTGCTTGCATTTTAGCCTTTGTTGAGTCAATAACCTGCCGTACCGTGTCTAAGCTTAAATTTGGAATAAGCGAGCAGTATTCATCATTTTTAAGGTCGTCGATAGTTAGTTTATGAGCATATTTATTAATTTTTTGGCAAAGTTCATAAACAGCCTTTTCGGTTTTTGCAAAACTCCATTTACCCTCTTTATAGTATTTGTTAATACTGTCGGCAAGTTTTACTGCTGCGCCTTCGGTAATATAAAAGCGGGCATTTTTTTGGCGGTGTAGCACCGTTGCCGGATATATATTGTTTGGCACGCCCTCGATAGCATTTTTTACAATTGGCGCTTTTGCCTCGCCGGCAGCAAATATTATTGATACACCGTTAATGTTGTGGGTAATTGTGCCGAGCCCAATGGTAATAACCAAACGTGTTCTCGATACCTCGATACCACCCAAATCGCCAGCCGATGCAGCTTGTGTTTCAAAATTTGTTGATGTTAGGCGCGTTGTGCTGTTGTGGTCGCTGCCGCGGGTATTAAAAGCAATATGCCCGTCGGGGCCAATCCCGCCAAGGAAGAAGCCTATACCACCCTTTTCTCTAATTTTTTCCTCATAGCGAGTGCACCAGTTGTCAATCTTAAATATCGACTGTTGCTGTATTTTCTCTTGTTCGGTTTCAGCCGCCCTATTTCGCAAGGTTAGGTCAATCTGGTTATCGGGAAACACCTCGGAAAAATGCAGCCCGTTTACCAATTCAATATCGTTGCAGTTAATCAGCAGTGCATTTTTTATATCGAGCCCAAATCCTTTTATATAAAAATTGATTACATAATCGTAAAAACTATTGTGCTGTTTGGGGTCAATAGGGTAAAACTCGTCTATTTGCACGAAATGCAAACCGCTTAAATCGGGTTTTTTATCAATATACAACCCATTATCTTCTCTTAAAGCTACCGCTTTTTGATTATTCCAATTCTCTAAAAAATATTGTGTCCACTTTATAAAGTGTTCCGGTGTTTTTCCTGTGGGAAGGCTAATAACACCATTTGGATTATTTGATACCCACTCTAAAAACCTTAATGAGGTTAATAGCCCGAGATTTGGGAAATTTGGCACTATTACATAAGGTATATTTGTTGTATAACCTTGGCGACCTGAGCGGTCAAAAAAATTCTGTTCAACACTTGTCAATTGTGATAATTGCATCTCTTTTGGTTTAAATATTAGTAGGTTAACATTACCTCAGAAAGTCGTTTTTTAAAAACTTCCCCTCCGCATAACAGGGAGGGGAAGAAAAAATAAATAATGGTTTTGGTGTTTGTTTATTTATTATTTACGAAAGTATTAGTCAACATCCCACCAAAGTGATGTTCCCCCTGTGTCAACACCTCCTAATAATTCAACAGCTTTTGCATATCCGTTAGGGTTGTTTTCCTTTTCAGTAACTGAAAAGTTTAACCTTTTCACAAAATCTTCAGTTGAAATTTTTCCATCACTATAATTTAAAACTACGGGAAACAAAGTAGGATATCCTGTTCTTCTAAACTCGCTCCAAGCCTCCATCCCTTCAGGATAAACAGCAATCCACTTTTGAGTAATTATTTTTTGAAGTCTTTCTTCATCAGTAGTAGCTTCATCAAAATTTGGAGATACATTATTAAGATAAGATGAACCAGATAAAACATCATTTGTTCCATCAGTTTTCTTAACATCTTTATACTCTACAGGTAAAGCTGAGCTTGCCAAATATGTATCAACACCCGAAGCCCCCCATTGATTAAATGAAGTTGTTACTCCCAATTCATATAACGCCTTGGCAGAACCTCCCATATTTGACCAACCTTTTAAAGCACCCTCGGCACGTAAAAAATAGACCTCGGCAGGTGTCATTAAAATTGCCGGCGATTCAGAAGTTAAATTAAGACTTGAATGTGCACCATATTCTGCCTTATCAACCAAATTGATACCTTGGCGGATACCTTTATAAGTATAACCGGCAGCCACAACATCGGTATCTTCGGAAGCAGTAAAATACTTTCCGAGACGAGGGTCGTTATATCCACTTAAAATTGACTCCATCGGTGCGCCCATCCTAATATCGCCCCATGAGTTGGCAATTGCTGCAACAGGGTTGGTATAACCTTTACCCGACACTTGTGCAATTGTATTCTCCAATACTCCATAGCTATTACTCATAGCTGACTCAGCCTCTATTTTGGCTTTGGTATCATCAATATTTGAGATACGTATTGCCAAACGCAAACGCAACGAGTTGGCATATTTTATCCACATTGAATAATCGCCGCCAAACATTTGGTCGTACTTTGCAAAAGGTTTAACGTCAGGATTTGCTTTTATAAAAGCATCTAAAAGAGTTATTGCTTTATCTAAATCGGCAAAAAAAGCATAATATGCATCCTTTTGGCTATCGAACTCACCACCTGTTTTTGCATCACCATAGTGAGTATAAATAATTGGACCATATTGATCGCTTATCCTATGCATTGCTTCAACCTTTAAAATTAATGCAGTAGCATAAAAACTTGGGTAATCCTCTTTAGTCAACTGCTCAACCTGATGCTCGGCTGTCATAAAATAGGCATAAGTATAATCCCACGCCGAGAAGTTCCATCCATCAACCAATGCATATGTGGTATTATTAACATTTCCTGCAAAAGGTGTAGGGGTCATCATATAACCCGAAAAAATATCGGCATTAAGGTTTTGCATAATCTGGTATGTCCAGTTTGTACCCCAGCCCCAGTTAAAATTACAATAAATCATCTGTTGCATTTGAGGGAAAAAACCTCCGATAAAATAGTAGTCAGCAAGCAATTGCTCATTAGTTACACCACGCTCATCTATATTATACTCTTCAAAATTATCGGTACATGAACCAAATATAAGAAGTCCTGAGATAAGCAGACTTGAAAATAATTTATATTTTGTTTTCATTACTATTATCTGTTTTTAGTTTAGAAAGAAAGTTTAATATTAAATCCTATGCTTCGCGTAGTTGGCATACCAAATACATCAACACCTTGCAAATCATTTCCTGTTGACATTACAGCATCAGGATCGTAAGGAGCTTCGTTATATAAGAAGAATAAATTACGCCCGATTAACGATACGTTTAAACCTTTAATAAAATCAACTGATGAGAAAACATCTTTAGGAAAACTATATGACAATGACATTTGGCGAAGGCGGATATTTGTAGCTCCATACACATAATATTCTGACACTCCGTCGCGACCGCCAACAATATTATAAAAGCCTTGCACATCGGTAAATTTATTTCCTTCAACCTCTACAAAGCCGGCATCGCGTGCATCAGCCGAAGCTTGTGAAACACCCCACTGGTCTAAATCAGCCTCGGTCATTGATAATACCTCACCACCAAAACGGCCATCAATTAAGAAATCTAACCCAAAATTCTTATATGTTAATTGGGCACTCCATCCTAAAGTAAAATCGGGGTTGACATTAGCAATTTTTTCAAACTCTGATGATTTTACAGGCAAGTTTGTTGTTGCACCAATTACAATATTGCCATTATCATCGCGCTCAAATACTTTACCGTAGATATCGCCATACTCACCACCCTCTTCCATTCTCATCCAATACGAGTTACTGGTTGCATTTCCAAAGTTAAAGTACTGCATATCAGGATGTAATTCAATAACAGTATTTTTGTTTGTAGCAAAATTAAAGTAGTTTTTCCATTTAAAATTGCCATCAACAATAGGATGCAAACCCAATACAATTTCATAACCTTTATTTTCGATATTACCTGCATTAACATAGTACCAAGAGTAACCTGAACCTGCCGGTGCCGGTAGTCTAAAGAATTGATTTTCTGTATTTGTTTTATACCATGTAAAATCAAAAGTTAATTTATTATTCAAAAACCTCCACTCTGTACCTAATTCAACCGATGATGATATTTCAGGTTTTAAATTGTCAAATGGAGCCTCGGCGTTAAATATTAAGCTTCCGCCTGCACCCATTGTATGGGTAGGGTAACTTAAGAAACTTGGTATTGAGTTACCAACACTACTAAACGAACCCCTAACTTTACCAAAACTTATTGCAGAAGGCAGTTCAACCATATCGGTTATA
>CAYQPP010000262.1:0-5381 GCA_964419235.1 uncultured Bacteroidales bacterium | reverse complement strand
TGTTATTCTCATAATATCACGATATTTGACTAAAGCATAAACTAAATTTAACGTAAACCTATATCATGAAAAGACAAAGCGAGGTACACTAAAGTGCATAGTTTAACTTTTTTTTTGCGACCACTAAAAATAGGCCGGGGCTCGATTTAATACTGTTTTATGATTTTTAAAAACAACTAAACATTGCCGAACCCCGACTTTTTAAACATACACTTAAAAATTAACACTTATCTAAACTATTCATATTCAGCAAGAATTTCGGCAACACCATCGGCCGAAACCCTTCCAAAAACCTTTTCGCCTACCAATACAACCGGAGCCAACCCGCAGGCGCCAACACAGCGCAGGCAACTTAACGAGTATTTTCCATCGGCGGTAGTTTCGCCAACCTCAATTTTCAATTGGCGCTTAAATTCGTCTAACACCTTTTCGGCACCTCGCACATAGCAGGCCGTGCCTGTGCAAATTGAAATTGGGTGTTTGCCTTTAGGTATCATGGTAAAAAATGAGTAAAAAGTTACCACCCCATATACTTTTGCAACTGCAACATTCAGTTCATCGGCAATAATCTCCTGCACCTCGGCCGGAAGGTACCCAAAAATACCTTGGGCTTTGTGAAGCACGTTTATCAATTCGCCGGGTTCGTTATTAAAAGAGGCGCAAACCTCTTTTAACTTATCAACCTCTGATTGGTTTAATTTTATTTTTACAGATGTCATATCTTAGTTTTTTTATTTTAACCTGCATAATGCAGGAATTAATTATTATGCATAAATATAATATATTTTAAAAGCATTTATGGTTTCACGCTGCTCAATTAAAATTCTTTATATTATTGAAAATAAATATGTTAAATCAAAATATAGTATTTATTTTAAAAATATCACTTAAACTGTAACCTGCTAATAATTAACAATTGTCAACCAAACTACAAAGTTTATAAATTAATCAGGTTAAGTACTTTTAACTTTTTTTACTCAATTTCAAACTCTCTCTTTTTATCAAAATAGTGAGTATGCAATAGCTTATGCGATTTTTCGCTTAATGGCTTGCCCAAAAACTCCTTATAAAGTTTCACAATGTACGGGTTCTCGTGCGACTTGCGGATAGCCTTATTTTTATCCTCTTGGTAAATAGCCATTTGGCGGGCTTTTATAATAGATGAATCGCCATGGTGCAAAGGTTGGCCACCGCCACCGATACATCCTCCGGGGCAGGCCATTATTTCAATTGCATGAAAATCGGATTTGCCCGAGCGGATATCCTCCAATAGCTTTCTGGCATTTCCTAACCCATGCGCAATACCAATCCTGATAGGAAGTCCGTCAAAGTCAATGGTTGCCTCACGGATGCCTTCCATGCCTCGCAACTCTTCAAAATCAAGGCGTTCTAATTTCTTTTTGGTGTGCACCTCGTAGGCTGTACGCACAGCGGCTTCGATAACACCGCCAGTAGTACCGAAAATTACACCTGCTCCTGTCGATTCGCCCATAGGGTTATCAAAATCCTCGTCGGGTAGTGAGTTGAATTCAATATTTGCACGTTTAATAAGCTGTGCCATCTCGCGTGTTGTTATCGAATAATCAACATCGGGGTTTCCATCGGTGGAAAACTCATCGCGTTGGCATTCGTACTTTTTGGCAAGACAAGGCATAACCGACACCACCACCATATCTTCGCGTTTTGTTTTTATCTGCTCGGCAAAATATGTTTTTGCGATAGCCCCAAACATCTGCTGTGGCGAGCGTGCTGTCGAAGGTATATCCTTCATGTCAGGAAATTGCTTTTCAAAAAAGTTTACCCAACCAGGGCAGCACGAAGTAAGAATTGGAAGTTTTACATCTTTGTCGCCTTCCAAGAATTTTCCGAGGCGTTCCAGCAATTCAGTCCCCTCCTCCATAATGGTAAGGTCGGCACTAAAATCGGTATCAAAAACATAATCGAAACCAAGGCGGCGTAATGCTGCCGACATTTTTCCTGTTACCAAAGTACCGGGTTTCATGCCAAACTCTTCGCCAAGCGCAACCCTTACTGCAGGGGCGGTTTGAACCACTACTGTTTTTTTAGGATCGGCCAAAGCCCTTACAATTTCATTTGTATGGTCAACTTCGGTCAACGCTCCTGTTGGACAAACTGCAACGCATTGCCCGCAATATGTACAGGTCGATTTTTCAAGGTCCATTTCAAACGCAGGCGCAACAACCGCTTCAAAACCACGGTTTACTGCATGCAGTGCCCCAACCGTTTGAACTTCGTTGCACATCATTTCGCAACGGCGGCACATAATACATTTGTCGAGGTCGCGTATTATCGAAGGCGAATAGTCCTCTTGGTAAGTTGACTGCTCACCCTTAAAATGAATTTCGCGAACACCGAGCTTGTGCGACATGTCCTGCAATTCGCAGTTTCCTGATTTTGCGCATATCAAACAATCGGCCGGGTGGTCAGACAAAATCAACTCCAATACGGTACGGCGCGAGTTCATTACCCGCATGGTATTGGTTTTTATCACCATATTTTCGTCAACATTGGTACAACACGATGGAGCCAAATTTTTACGCCCTTCAACTTCAACAACACAAATTCTACACCCACCGGGCTTATTCTCAATATTCAAATCATGAAGTTTCATGTGGCACAAAGTGGGGATATCAACACCAACAGAACGGGCTGCATCTAAAATAGTAGACCCTTTTGCTACCTTTACAGACTTATTATCGATGGTTAAATTAACAAATTCCATTATTGTCTATTTTATATTTTTTACTTCTAACTTTTAATTTTCGCAACTTATTATTGTATGCTTATGGCGCTAAATTTACACTTCTCCATACATGCACCGCATTTTATACAAATTGTTTGGTCAACGGTATGCGGCTCTTTTATTTCACCGGCAATTGCCCCAACAGGGCAAACCCTGGCACAAGCAGTACAGCCTACACATGCATCATGGTCGATAATATATTTCATCAGGTCTTTACAAACACCGGCTTCACATTTATGGTCTTCAACATGCGATAAATATTCGTGATAAAAATTATCCATAGTTGACAAAACAGGGTTTGGCGATGTTTGTCCCAACCCGCAAAGCGATGTGTCTTTAATAACCAAACAAAGATCGCGCAGTTTCTCTAAATCCTTTTTCGACCCTTTGCCCTTTGTTATCAAGTCTAACTGCTCATATAAGCGTTTATTGCCAATTCGGCAAGGGGCACACTTTCCGCACGACTCCTCAACGGTAAAATCTAAGTAAAACTTAGCCACCGACACCATGCAGTCGTCCTCGTCCATAACTATCATACCGCCAGAGCCCATCATTGAGCCCGATGCGATAAGGTTATCGTAATCAATGGGAGTATCTAAATGTTTTTCTGTTAAGCATCCGCCCGACGGGCCTCCGGTTTGTACGGCCTTAAACTTTTTGCCGCCAACAATTCCGCCCCCGATTTCAAAAATAACCTCACGTAGCGTAGTACCCATAGGCACTTCAACTAACCCTACATTATTAATTTTTCCGGCAAGGGCAAATACTTTTGTCCCTTTTGATTTTTCGGTGCCAATTTTATTAAACCAATTTGCACCTTTTAAATATATAACCGGAATATTTGCATAAGTCTCAACATTGTTTACGTTGGTGGGTTTGCCAAGGTAACCTGACTCGGCAGGGAATGGCGGCTTAAATGTAGGCTCGCCGCGCTCGCCTTCCATTGAATGGATAAGCGCAGTCTCTTCGCCACAAACAAATGCCCCAGCTCCATAACGCATTTCGATATCAAAATTGAAGCCTGTGCCCAAAATATTATTGCCTAAAAAACCATATTCGCGAGCTTGGTCTATGGCAATTTTCAACCTCTCAATAGCAAGCGGATACTCAGCACGTATATAAACAACCCCTTTTGTTGCCCCAATGCAATATCCGTTAATAGCCATTGCCTCAATTACCGTGTGCGGGTCGCCCTCAAGGATGGAACGATCCATAAACGCCCCGGGGTCGCCCTCGTCGGCATTGCACACAACATATTTTTGGTCGGCTTTGTTGTTTGCCGCAAACCTCCATTTTATGCCTGTGGGGAAACCGCCTCCACCTCTTCCGCGCAACCCCGAATCTATCATCTCTTGAATTGCCACTTCGGGTGTCATTTCGCTTAAAACTTTCGATAGTGCAGAATACCCGTCATATGTTATGGCATCTTCAATATTTTCAGGATTGATAAAACCGCAATTGCGTAAGGCAATGCGCAACTGCTTTATATTTTCATTTTTATTCATTCTTGAGCCCTCCTATTTATTATAATCATCAATAGTTTTATAATTCTTTGCTATCACACCATCAACCAATTCGCCATTTTTAATATATTTTTCAATAATATCATCGGCTTTTTTTGAATCGACAAACCCAAAAACAATAGGCTCCTGCTTTGGCAATTTTACCTCAATTGTTGGTTCGGCATAGCAATAACCCATGCATCCGGTTTGTGTTACAATGCTTTCGATATTACGTTTTTCCAACTCTTCGGTAAAAAAATCCATAATAGCCTTTGCGCCTGATGCAATGCCGCATGTTGCCATAGCAACTTTAATTTGAACCAAGCTTTCGGCACCTTCGCCTTTTTCTCGCAAATTAATCTTTGACTGCAAGTCAGCTTTTAGTTTTTTCAAATCATCTAACGACTTTACCTTTACCATAATTTTATCGTTTTTTTAATTAGTAAACCTTAATAAGCCAGATTAAAAAATCTGTTTTTAATTACTCTGCAAGTTTACGAATATATTCTAACATGTACTATATCAACTATTTAGACTCGATACAGATAAGGTAGGTTTGATATGATTAATATCATGAAATTAAAATGATGCCTTTTTTGTAAAAATCGTATTATATTGATTTGCTGTTTATTGTAATTTTTTATATTAACATAATTATAATAAAGAAATATTTCTTTATATTTATATGTTGTATAATATAGAATAAGGAAATATTTCTTTATTTAAACTTTATACAATTCAGATGCAGCAACAGATAAGTGATTACAAAAATATAGTGCAATCGTTTTCAATAGAATTGATATAAATAACGAAAGCATTTTTACATAATTATAAAAAAGGTTATTTATTCTGTTTGTTTTATTAACAGTTTGCCATACTGCTTATTATTAAGCTTTAATATTGGTATTTCTTGACTGGATAGCGTAGCAGGCGCTACGAGTTCCTATGTTTGTGAACAAAGTACCAATAGAATGGATAGCATAGCGCCTGCTATGCTTTTTACTATTCAGTAAATATTATATTATTGTAATAAGCAATTTGTGCTCAATCTTCTCGTAGCAGGCGCTACGAGTTCCAATAGTAGTTCGCAATTAATATTCTCGCAGCAAGCGCTA
>CAYQPP010000261.1:0-5393 GCA_964419235.1 uncultured Bacteroidales bacterium | reverse complement strand
ATTTTCCACTACCCCTTATTGCCCTCAACCACTATAACTATTTCGCCCTTAACGGTTTTGTCAGAAAAGTGTGTTAATGCCTCGGAAAAAGTCCCCCTGAAATTTTCCTCATATATTTTTGAGAGCTCCCTGCTAACGCTAACCCTGCGCTCTTGTCCAAAAAACTCAAGCAGTTGGCTCAGGGTTTTCAACAGCCTGTGCGGCGATTCATAAAAAACCATAGTGCGCACCTCGTCTTTTAAAGCAACAATACGTTTCTGCCTCCCTTTTTTTTGTGGCAAAAAACCTTCAAATACAAAACGGTCGTTGGGCAAGCCCGAATTTACAATTGCAGGTATTAAGGCGGTTGCGCCGGGCAAACATTCAACCTCAATATCGTTTTCGATACAGTGTTTAATTAACAGGTAACCCGGGTCGGAAATTCCGGGTGTGCCCGCATCGCTGATAAGGGCAACCGATTGGCTCGATTTTATTTTGTCAATCAATCCATCGACCTGCTTATGCTCGTTAAATTTATGGTAAGCCTGAAGCCTGTTGTTAATCTCAAAATGCTTCAATAAATGCCCCGATGTCCGAGTGTCTTCGGCCAAAATAAAATCAACCTCTTTTAAAATACGGAGTGCCCGCAAAGTAATATCATCGAGGTTGCCAATGGGCGTGGGAACAATAAACAGTTTTGCCATTTTATAAAATTTAGATTCTACCTTGAATCAGTATTGCACTTTTAACCACCTATTTTTGTGCAAACCGCCTAAAAACCAATTCCAAAAAGCTTATGGTGCTTTTTCTCTCTTGATTCCATGAGAAATTTGTAAACAGGTATTCAAGTGCCGCATCAAGGTCTGACGAGCGGTTTACAACATCGACGGCTTTTTCGAACGTGGCGCTGTTTTTATTAAACAATTCATTTATATACCAAATACGGTCGTTTAGCTTTATCGCCTTTTTTAAATCTTTTATAGGACTGTCCTCTAAGCGCGATGCAAGGTTTTTGTTTTTTTTAATGCTTGCAAGCATATCGTTTAACGATGGCGTTTCGTTTGAAAATTTATCGGCCACGATTCCACCTTTACTTTTAAGCTCAGGTTTTTGTTCAGGCAAATCCAACTCCTCAACCGGTTTCTCATTTTCAGATTTGTCGTGCTGTTTTTCATCTTCAACAGTATCAGCATCCTCCTGTAAATCGGGGCTGTCTATCTGTTCAATATCGTCAATTTCAGCCTCATTGTTTAAAAGGCTATCTTCAACGGCCTCGGGCAAAACGCTATCGGGTATTTCCTTATCTAATTCATCAACGGGGCTTAATTCCTCAGCAAGCTCGGGCTGCTCCTCTTTTTCAGAAATAACCATTTCGCTTTGCAATGGTTTTTCATCAACCAAATCCTCTTGCTTTCGGCTCTCAATATTATCAAGCATATCACTATCGCCTATTTTTTCATCTTGGGCAACACCCTTATGCTTATTGGATGGCGACAATTGGCTATCCACATTATCATCGCCTTTAAGCAACAACAATTCATCGTAAATATCGCGAGCTTTTGACAAAGCCATATCAACCTCTATACTGTTAATGTCGCCACCATCATTAAACCCCTCAACAAAATCAGATAAAATTGTTATCTCTTTATTGATGATTTTTATTAGATTCTTTTTATTCATAATCCTGAATTAATTTCTTTGTAAAAGTAACAATTGTGATTAAAACGGTCAATACAATGCTTTCATTATATTATAAAAAATAAAAAATGCTTAATTTAGCCAACCGTAGCAATATTTATAAAGTATATGTTTCTTGAAAAAAATAATAAATTAATAAAAAAAGGTTGGATTGAGGTTGTATGCGGCTCAATGTTTAGCGGCAAAACCGAAGAGCTGATACGCAGGATGAAGAGGGCAGAGATTGCCAAACAAAAAATTGAGATTTTTAAGCCTAAAGTCGATGTGCGCTATTCGGAAGACGAGGTTATTTCGCATGATGAAAATGCCATTTTATCGACACCTGTTGATAGCCCGCAAAATATTCTTTTACTTGCTAATGACATAGAGGTTGTGGGTATTGACGAGGCACAGTTTTTTGATGATGGGCTTATTGAAGTGTGCAATGTTTTGGCAAACAGGGGTGTTAGGGTTATTGTTGCAGGTTTAGACATGGATTTTTCGGGCAAACCTTTTGGACCAATCCCTAAACTACTTGCCATAGCCGAATATGTTACCAAAGTACATGCAGTTTGTGTTAAATGCGGCGACTTAGCACACTTTTCGCACCGACTAACAAAAAACGACAAATTGGTGCTGCTTGGCGAATTAGATGCTTATGAACCCTTATGCCGCGACTGTTTTCAGTCAATTAACTCAACTGATAATTACTAAGAATTATGCTTTTATCAAGTGTTGCAGTTTTCATGTCTCCTCTTATACAAAGGCTATAAGTTAACAGTTTATTAGCAAGGGCATGGCTTAAATAAGGCTTGCCGAGAAAGCCCTCAGCACGCCAAATACAAAAAATAACATCAACAATCTAACTCTATGTATTATGCAGGTTAGCTATCTCAAAAAATATTTTGTATATTCAAACTTTCAAAAAGCAAAATACAATGAATAAATCATTACCACTAATCTTATTGGTATTCATATCCTCTTTTGTTTCTGCAAAAAAGGTCGATAGTTTGTTAAATTTATATAACCGTGCAGCCGAATACAATAAAATAGAGATACTTATACGACTTTCAGAAACAACATTGCAAGATAGTTTTGCCCTATCATTCCAATATGGCAATGAGGCCATAAACCTATCGCTCAAATATAAAGACAATAACCTTAAAGGAGAATCATTTTATAATTTAGCAAGAGTTTTTATTCATGTGGCAAACTACGACAGCGCGCTTTATTACTTAAACAAATCATTAACATGTTTTAATAAAGATGATAACTACAAATGGATACTTGAAACCAATATAAAACAGGCAAGTTGTTATGCGGAAATAAACAACAACACAAAAGCAATTGATTATTACAAACAAGCACTGCTGCCGGCAAACAAAATAGGAGACACCAAAGCCTGCCTATTAATATACACAGGGCTGTCAAGTATATTTTTTAAGCAATCGGAATATGCAAAAGCTATTGAAATATTAGAAAAACAGTTGACAATTAACTTAAAATTACAAGACAGCTCAGCAATAGCAAATACATACAACAGGATTTCGGACAATAAAAGAAGGCTGGGAAATTACACCGAGGCCATTGATTATAATCAAAAAGCCCTAAAAATATTTGAACAGATAAATGACTCAACGGGAATAGCCAACTCCTATTTAAGTATTGGTGCAATTTATTACTATAACGATGATTACCCACAAGCAATTAAACACTTTATAAAAGCATCGGAAACATACGAAATAAAAGGCGACACAAGGTCGGCAGCAGGTATTTACAATAATATTGGTAGCGTTTATATTGAAACCAAAAATTTTAACAAGGCCCTGTTGTTTTTTATAAAGGCCCTAAATATTTATGAAAAAATTAATTTTTTATATGCCAAAGCAATAGTAACCGGCAATATAGGCTTATCGTACGAGGGGCTTGGTGACTATAATCAGGCAATGGTCTTTTTTAAAAAATCGTTAGAGTACCAAAAACAGGTTGGCAACAAAGAGGGCATTACCCATGCCATTAGCAATATTGCAGGCTTGTACTTAACCAAAAACCAAATCTATAAGGCAAAAAAAGAGTTTGCAAAAGCCTTGAACCTGTCTATTGAGGGGAATTTTATTCATGAACAGTTGAGCATTTACGAAAAAATGATTGAAGTTGAAGAGAGGTTGGGAAACTACAAAAACACCATTGAGGTGATGCGCAAGCACCAAACAATAAAAGACTCGCTATTAAGCCAAGACAGCAGAGAACAGCTTAATGAATTACAAGCAAAACTTGAACTGCACGAACACAAAACCCAAATTGACCTTTTAAACAAAAAAAACGAGATACAAAAAGCCAAAGTTGAAAAACAGCGTATTTTTATTACCGGTATTATTATTATCTCGATACTACTTTTAATACTAATAATAATTATTTTATATGCATTGGTGTTTAGCAGAAAAACAAAATCGCTACTTGAAACCCAAAACAAAGAGATTGTAAAAAACCGCAACGAGATAGCCATAAGAAACAAAGAGTTTACCGATAGCATTACCTATGCAAGCAAAACCCAAAAAGCAATGTTAAATCCTATAAAAGACTTAGAAAAAGCTTTTAAAGGTTTTTTTATTGTAACAATACCTCAAAGTATTGTTAGCGGTGATTTTTACTGGTTTAAACAAATTAACAATAAAATATACATTGCCCTTGCCGACTGCATGGGACACGGTGTGCCCGGAGCATTTATGAGTATTTTGGGCATTACATTTTTAAATGAAATTGTTGATAAAAACCCAAACTATACTGCCAATAAAATTCTTGACGAACTACGGAACAAAGTAAAACTTTCGCTACACCAAAAAGATTATAGCGGGAATTTTGACGGGTTAGATATATCATTTTGTATTTTTAACAAAGACAAAAACAAACTGGAATTTGCCGGAGCATATAACCCGTTGTATATAGTAAGGCGGACTAAAATAATTGAGGTTAAAGCCGATAAAATGTCAATATCTATTTCGCGCAACGAAAAACCATTTAGCCTTCAGCATATCGAAATACAACAAGGCGACATATTTTACCTGTCAACCGATGGCTTTTATGATCAATTTGGCGGTATCGATAATACAAAAATAACACGCAAAATATTTAAACACCTGCTAATTCAATATCAAGACTTACCTTTAAAGGAACAAGCCATAGCTTTTGAAAAGTTTTTTATTGACTGGAAATCTCAAACCGACCAAACCGATGATATGTCAATTATTGGCTTTGAGTTATAGAAAATTAATACAGCTTTGTAACAGTAACCTCAACCCCCCTATGCTCTAAATTTGGAATAAAAAAGATTGCCAATGCTGTGGTACAAAAAGGAATTCATAAAATTTGAATTCACCTTGTTGGTGATAGAGAATTTTTGAACTTTCTTTTTGTGCTGCATGATTGGTGATATTTAAAGTTCGGAATCGCTCAATTTAGGTTTAAAGCTCTTTCAAATTTGTTACCAACACCCCAAAATCTACGATTAAACCTAAAGATGTATTCCTCTAAATACCATTGAATATGCTCTTTAGATGTGCGTCCTTGAAATGTGCCCAGTATCCATCGTTTTATTAAGCTTACAGTATTGTGAAGCCCTTTATATTCTATGTCATAATTAGAAATTATTTCAGCTGAATGTTTATAGCCATTTGCTTTAAGCTTGCCCTACGCTAACCCATCCCCTTGCGTTTTACCAAAAAGGGGATTAGCACTTT
>CAYQPP010000260.1:0-5405 GCA_964419235.1 uncultured Bacteroidales bacterium | reverse complement strand
TTTATTATTAATACTTTAAAGATTTAACTATTTTTGCGCCTCAAAACAATACACAAAAACTATTGTTTGTTGAATGAATAATATTGTATGCTAAATTAATAGTGGCATAAAACAATTGCAAAACAAAAACCAATGAGTGAACAAGATAAAGTACTGAATGACGTTACACAGGGCGAATATAAGTATGGCTTTTATTCCGATATTGAACAAGATGCCATACCCAAAGGGTTAAACGAGGATGTTATCCGTTTAATCTCGGCAAAAAAAAACGAACCCGATTGGATGCTCGATTATCGACTTAAGGCATATAAAAACTGGCTTAAAATGGATATGCCCGAATGGGCGCACCTAAAAATACCCGAAATAAACTATCAAGATATTATTTACTATTCGGCGCCCAAGCAAAAAGCCAAATACGAAAACTTAGACGAGGTTGACCCCGATTTGATAGACACTTTCAACAAACTCGGCATTCCGCTCAACGAGCAAAAAATGCTGTCGGGAGTGGCAGTTGATGCCGTTATGGACAGCATTTCGGTAAAAACCACTTTTCGTGAAGCGTTATCGGAAAAAGGCATAATATTTTGCTCGTTTAGTGAGGCGGTTCAGGAACACCCCGACTTAATAAAAAAATATATGGGCTCGGTTGTACCGTCAACCGATAATTATTTTGCAGCACTAAATTCGGCTGTATTCTCCGATGGCTCTTTTTGTTATATCCCAAAAGGCGTACGCTGCCCAATGGAATTGAGCACCTATTTTAGAATTAACGCAGCCAATACAGGGCAGTTTGAGCGCACGCTTATTGTTGCCGACGACGACAGCTACGTAAGTTATCTTGAAGGGTGTACGGCACCGCAACGCGACGAAAACCAACTACATGCGGCTATTGTAGAAATTGTGGTAATGAATAATGCCGAGGTAAAATATTCAACCGTGCAAAATTGGTACCCTGGCAATAAAGAGGGAAAAGGCGGAATATACAATTTTGTTACCAAGCGCGGAATATGCCAAGGGAAAAACTCAAAACTATCGTGGAGCCAAGTCGAAACCGGCTCGGCAATTACATGGAAATACCCAAGCACAATACTTATTGGCGACAATTCGGTATCGGAGTTTTACTCGGTGGCGGTTACCAATAATTACCAGCAAGCCGACACAGGCAGCAAAATGATACACATTGGCAAAAACACAAAAAGCACAATAATATCGAAAGGCATAAGTGCCGGAAAAAGCCAAAATAGCTACCGCGGACTGGTAAAAATATCAAAACGTGCCGAAGGTGCCCGAAATTTTTCGCAATGCGATTCGCTGCTGCTCGGCGACAAATGCGGTGCACACACTTTTCCTTATGTTGAATGCGAAAACAACAGCGCCATTTTAGAGCACGAGGCAACAACATCAAAAATTGGCGAAGACCAAATTTTTTATTGCAACCAACGGGGCATATCAACCGAAGATGCAATAGGGATGATTGTAAACGGTTATGCCAAAGAAGTTTTAAATACTTTGCCAATGGAATTTGCCGTTGAGGCTCAAAAACTTCTGCAAATTAGTTTGGAGGGCTCCGTAGGGTAAAAAAGTTATAAGCAAGTTAAAATATATTAAAATTGATACGTAAATAATTAATTAAAATATTCAATTCAAAATGTTAACAATAAAAAATTTAAAGGCATCGGTTGATGGCAAACAGATATTAAACGGTATAAACCTTGAAATTAAACCCGGCGAAATACACGCCATAATGGGTCCCAACGGATCGGGTAAAAGCACACTTTCGGCTGTATTGGCCGGAAACGACCATTTTGAGGTTACCGAGGGCGAAGTCTCTTTTATGAATAAAAACCTGCTTGAAATGGCTCCGGAAGACCGTGCCCGCGAAGGTGTTTTTTTAAGCTTTCAATATCCTATTGAGATACCGGGCGTAAGCATGGTGAATTTTATGAAAACAGCAGTAAACGAGCATCGCAAATATCATGGCAAAGAACCTATGGGCGCAGGCGATTTTTTAAAAATGCTGCGCGACAAAAAAAAGGTTGTAGAAATTGACGACCGTTTAACATCGCGCTCGGTAAACGAAGGCTTTTCGGGCGGCGAAAAAAAGAAAAACGAGATTTTTCAAATGGCTATGCTCGAACCAAAATTGGCAATACTTGACGAAACCGATTCGGGACTTGATATTGATGCCCTGCGTATTGTTGCAAACGGTGTTAATAAACTAAAAACATCCGATAACTCAACAATAGTAATTACGCACTATCAACGCCTACTCGATTATATTGTACCCGATTTTGTGCATATTTTATTTGAGGGAAAAATAGTAAAAACAGGCGGAAAAGAGCTTGCCCTTGAACTTGAAGAAAAAGGCTACGATTGGATTAAAAAATAATGAACAACTTCGTTGCAAGCAGACGAGGTATCAATTTTATATACAATACTGAATTTTGCAGCAAGCTGCGAAAAACTTGTCTCGCCGTACAATTTTGGCAGGCGGGTAAAACCCACAAGTGTGGAATTAAAAAAAGCATAATGAGTCAAACAATAGACAGCAACACAATGAAATATAAGTTGATAAATTTGTATCAACAAAACAGAGATAGGATAAATAAGGATTTGCCTGAATGCCTCAACAAATTCCGCGATGGCGCAATAGGCATTTTTGACAGCCTCGGTATTCCTGAAAAAGGAGAGGAAAAATACAAATTTACCGACATGATGAGGGCTTTTGGGAAAACCTACGGTTACACCTTCAACCCGTCAACCCCGTCAATTGATGAGCAAACCGTTTTTCAGTGCTCGGTACCCGATTTAGACACCGATACAATTACACTCGAAAATGGTTGGTATCACGAAAGCAACAACAACAAAACAAACCTCCATAAACATATTGAGGTAATGAGCCTGCGCGATGCAGCACATAAACATAAAAATTTATTTGAAAAATATTACAATACAATTGCCGGAAAATCTGATGCAGCCACAACAGCATTAAATACCGCCTTTGCCCAAGACGGGCTGTTTTTGTACATACCCGATGGGGTTGTGCTTGAAAAACCTATCCAAATTATTAATATTTTAAAAGGGCAGCACCCGCTAATGGTTAACCAGCGCAATTTAATAATTGCAGGAAAAAACTCACAGGTAAAAGTGCTGTTTTGCGATCATACGCTCTCAAGTCAAAGGTTTTTGTCAAATTATGTAACTGAGGTTTTTGTTGAAGAAGATGCAATGTTTGATTGCTACAATATTCAAAATCAAGACAATCTGTCGTCGCAAATTACATCGTTGTATATGCAACAGATGAAAAACAGCAATACGCTTATAAATACGTTAACGCTGCACGGCGGATTTGTGCGTAACAATATACATATTACCCTTGCCGAGGAATATAGCGAGGCAAATGTTTACGGATTGTCGGTTGTTGATGGGAACCAGCATGTTGACAACAGCACGTTTATTGACCACGCCGTACCAAATTGCAATAGTACCGAGCTTTATAAAAATGTGTTAGACGATGAGGCAACAGGGGCTTTTAGCGGAAAAATATTGGTGCGCCCCGATGCCCAAAAAACGCTGGCTTTTCAGTCGAATAAAAGTATTTGCTTAACCGAAAATGCCCGTTTTTACACAAAACCCCAACTTGAAATTTATGCCGACGATGTTAAATGCAGTCATGGCGCTACCGTTGGGCAAATTGACAACGAAGCTTTGTTTTATTTGCAATCGCGGGGTATTGGCGGACGCGAAGCACGTATGATGTTAATGTATGCTTTTGTTTATGAAGTAATTAGCCATATACGTGTGCCCGTTTTGTCAGAGAGTTACGGCAGTTTAGTCGAAAAACGCCTTAGGGGCGAGCCGTCGCGCTGCGACAACTGCTCGGTTCATTGCAGGTAACAATGCCCTCAAGGTGGTTGTAATTACCACTCAAAAAGAGTATAAATGAGTAATTTAAAAAACTATGACTATACCGTTATTAATCAATATATACCAGATTAGATACAATTATATCAATTAAAATTTATATGATTTAAAAAACCCACAATTTTCATTAAATTTGCAGGCTACAATTTAATGCATTACAATAATGATAGATAAAATAAAAAGTTTATTAAAAGATACCGAGGGGTTTACAGTAAAAAGCGTTGAAGAATTAGAGAGTTTCAGGTTAAATTTTTTAAGCAAAAAAGGCCAGATTTCACAGCTATTTAATGACTTTAAAAATGTACCTAACGAGCAAAAAAAACTTATAGGCCAAGAGATTAACAAGCTTAAACAGTTTGCTCAAGAAAAATTTGATGCATTAAAAGAGAGTTTGGAGAATTCTGATTCAATTGATGAAGCAAATGATTATACACGCCCCGGAGAGCCTATTGAGCTTGGCAGCCGCCATCCTATATCAATAGTTCGTAACGAAATAATAGGCATTTTTAACCGTTTGGGGTTTACGGTAGCCGAAGGCCCTGAGATTGAAGACGATTTTCATAATTTTACCGCCCTTAATTTTCCGCCCGAGCACCCTGCGCGCGATATGCAAGACACTTTTTTTATTGAAAAAGACCCCGATATACTTTTGCGCACACACACCTCGGGAACGCAGGTTAGGTTTATGGAAAACAATAAGCCGCCAATACGCAGTATTTTCCCCGGCAGGGTTTTTCGCAACGAGGCAATATCGGCAAGAGCACACTGTATTTTTCATCAAATTGAAGGATTATATGTAGCTGAAAATGTTTCGTTTGCCGACTTAAAGCAAACCCTTATGTACTTTGCAAAAGAGATGTTTGGCGAGCAGACACAAATACGCCTGCGCCCATCGTATTTTCCGTTTACCGAGCCATCGGCCGAAATGGATGTGTCGTGCTCAATATGCGGCGGAAAAGGCTGTAATGTTTGCAAATACACCGGCTGGCTCGAAATATTGGGCTGCGGAATGGTCGATCCTAATGTGTTGGACAATTGCGGTATAGACTCGGAAAAATATACAGGCTTTGCATTTGGAATGGGCATAGAGCGTATAGCAATGCTAAAATTCCAAATTAAAGACCTGCGCCTCTATTTTGAAAATGATGTACGCTTTTTACGTCAGTTCAAATCGGCTTACTAAAAAACACTTGTTTTATAAAACTTTAAATCTGCAACTGTTAAAGTACTTGATAGTCATGGCATGAGCCCTTTTTTAAATAATTAACATTCTTTTACGTTTGTATTGTTAACCAAATTGTATTTTTTATTATGAAACATTTAAAATTAGCAAGTGTGCTGTTTATTGCAGTAGTTTTTTTCACAAATTGCGAAAAAAACAAAACAGAAACATTCGGGGTAAAAGATTTTTCTCATTCTGATTGTAAAAACAGTTCTCAAAAAAGTTTTTTATTTGAGCAAGAAACAATTACATTAAAAAC
>CAYQPP010000259.1:0-5417 GCA_964419235.1 uncultured Bacteroidales bacterium | reverse complement strand
CCGCTAAAGCGAGACAAGTTCCGCTAAAGCGAGACAAGTTCCGCTAAAGCGAGATAAATTTAGTGGATAATTTAACTTCTCAAATTTGAGATGCTTGACATTAATGCTTTAATGGTAACTAAATAATTATTTACCTGCTAAAAGCCTCATATTTTTATATTTTTAAGTAACACCACCCTCCAAGCGGCAATTGCAATCGCTCGGAAGCTGATATTACATATTAATATTTCATTAAACCTTCCTCGTTTTTGCAAATTCGCAACAACACCACTTTTTTAGTAGGTTTTTATTGCAAAACAACAACACAATACCAACCTTACCGTGAAAATTTGGCAACTTACCGTAAAGAACAATTATTTTATCGTATTGGTATTACTAAGAATTGAATTAATAATGTATTTTTGTACATATTTTTTTAATAATTTAAACTTTAGCAAATTGTCAACTACACGGTACATATTCGTTACAGGCGGGGTAACCTCATCATTGGGGAAAGGCATTATCTCCGCCTCGCTCGCAAAATTATTGCAGGCAAGAGGCTTTTCGGTAACAATACAAAAGCTCGACCCTTATCTAAATGTTGATCCGGGCACACTAAACCCATATGAGCATGGCGAGTGCTTTGTTACCGACGACGGTGCTGAAACCGACCTTGATTTGGGGCATTATGAACGTTTTTTAAACGTACCAACGTCGCAAGGCAATAATGTAACAACAGGACGCATTTACAAATCGGTAATTGAAAAAGAGCGAAAAGGCGATTTCCTTGGAAAAACCGTTCAGATAATACCACATATTACCGATGAAATTAAGCGGAGGATAAAATTACTTGGCACAAAAAACAAATATGATTTTGTAATAACCGAAATTGGCGGAACGGTAGGCGATATTGAGTCGCTGCCTTATATTGAGACTGTACGCCAATTAAAATGGGAACTCGGGCAAAGTGTTTTGGTAATTCACCTAACATTGGTGCCATATTTGAGTGCCTCGGGCGAGCTAAAAACAAAACCTACGCAGCACTCGGTAAAATCGCTGTTAGAGGCCGGTGTACAGCCTGATGTTTTGGTATTGCGTACCGAAAGGGAGCTTACCGAGGATATTAGGGCAAAGGTTGCGCTTTTTTGCAATGTCAATATCAAAAACGTAATACAATCTATCGACGTATCTACAATTTACGAGGTGCCTGTTAAAATGCAAGATGAAGGTTTGGATAAGGTTGTGTTGGAGAAGTTCGGCCTTCCTGTCGGAAAAAACCCCGAACTTAAAGCATGGAAAAATTTCTTAAATAAATATAAAAATCCCGAAAAAGTTGTTGATATAGCCCTGATAGGCAAATATGTCGAGCTGCAAGATGCCTATAAGTCTATTGCCGAATCGTTTGTACATGCAGGGGCAGTAAATAACTGCAAAGTAAAAGTACATTGGATACACTCTGAAAGCATCAACAAAAAAAATATTGACGAAACATTAAAAGAGATAAAAGGCATTGTTGTAGCACCCGGGTTTGGGCACAGGGGCATGGAGGGGAAAATTATGGCGGTTAAATATGCGCGCGAAAACAATATCCCATTTTTTGGTATCTGTTTGGGCATGCAGGCGGCGGTTATCGAGTTTGCACGCAATGTGTTAAACCATGCCAAAGCCAACTCGTCTGAAATGGACGAAAAAACACCTTACCCCGTTATTGATATTATGGAAGAACAAAAAACCATTTTAGAAAAAGGCGGCACAATGCGCTTAGGGGCTTACCCGTGCATAATAACTAAAAATAGCAAGGCGTATGAAGCCTATGGCAAAGAGCATACCGAAGAGAGGCATAGGCACCGCTATGAATTCAATAATAAATTTACCGATGAATTTATAAAAGCAGGCATGGTGCCGGTAGGAATGAACCCCGAAACAAATTTGGTTGAAATTGTTGAAATACCTTCGCATAAATGGTTTGTCGGAGTCCAGTTCCACCCCGAATATAAATCAACGGTTATCAATCCGCACCCGCTGTTTGTTAGTTTTGTAAAAGCTACATTAGAGCCATAAAATAGTGGCGGTAAAACCAAACAAATGATATTTAAACAGACTGTAAAAGCAAAAACTACAAATTAATTAATATATTATTATGGACAAAAATTCATGGTTAGGATTAATACTTATTGTTGGAGTAATGATGGTGTGGGGGTATTTTTCTAAACCTACCGAAGAGGAGATAGCAAAGCAAAAGCAAAAACAAGACTCTATTGAAAGAGTTAGGGAAAAGGCTAATTTGCAAGAGATAAGAATAAACGATCAGGCAAAACAGAATGCGACTTTAAGTACACCTGAACAAAAGCCACAAGAGCAAATTGCTGATGATATGCAGCAACTTTATGGCGATTTTTCAACATTTGCAATTGGCGAAAGGGAACTAAAAACGGTTGAGACCGATTTGCTGAAAATAAAGTTTTTAAACCAAGGCGGAAGAATATACTCAGTTGAGCTTAAAGACTACAAAACCTACGATAGCCTTCCGCTGGTTCTGTTTAGCGGCGACTCTACCGAATTTGGGTTAAACTTTTTTGCACAAAACCGAAATATATCAACCAACCAACTGTTTTTTGAGCTTACCGAGGGCGATAATTTTGAAGGCATTGCCAATAAACCGGTAACACTAAAATACACCTTGTCATTTTCTGACGGAGGTTACATAGAGTATAAATATATTATTTCGCCCGATAGCTACGTGGTTGATTTCGACATTAAGTTTGAAAAGGTAAATAATTTGATTTCGGCAAGTACGGGATTCATCTCATTAAATTGGAAAAGCTATATATCGGGTTTTGAAAAAGGGCGGAAATGGGAAACCCAGAACACAACCATATATTACAAATTTCTTGATTCAGATGTTGAAAGTCTGGGTATGCGCTCCGAATCGGCACAAGAGGATTTAACCACCCATGTTAAATGGATATCGTACAAACAGCAGTTTTTTAATGTTGCCTTAATTGCCGACAACTATTTCAGTAACGGTATTGTAAAATCAGAAACCGAACCGGTAAACCCAAAGTATATAAAATACTTTACTTCCGACATATCGTTGGCTTACAACGGCAAGCAATCGGAGTCGTTCCCAATGTCATTTTATTTTGGTCCAAACCACTACAAAACCCTAAAAAAATTAGATATTGATTTAGAAAAGATTATTGAGCTCGGTTGGAGTGTAATACGTTGGGTAAATGTTGGTTTGGTTATTCCGCTGTTTAACTGGCTCGGTAAATTTATTAGCAATTATGGTATTATTATTTTATTGCTAACCATAATTATTAAAGTGCTGATATTCCCGTTTACATACAAATCATTTATGTCAACAGCCAAAATGAAGGCTCTAAAGCCCGAAATTGACAAGATTACTGCAAAATTCACAAAAAAAGAGGATGCCATGAAAAAGCAGCAGGCTACAATGGCATTGTATAAAAAAGTTGGCGTAAGCCCAATGGGCGGCTGTTTACCTATGCTTTTTCAAATGCCGATACTTATTGCAATGTTCCGCTTTTTCCCAAATTCAATTGAGTTAAGGCAGCAGCCATTTTTATGGGCAACCGACTTATCAACCTACGATGCGGTAATACACCTGCCATTTACCGTTCCGTTTGGCTTTGGCGACCATATCAGCCTTTTTTGCCTGTTAATGACAATTGTAAACATTGTTTATATGAAATTTAACGACCAAATGAGCATGAGCAACCAGCAAATGCCCGGCATGAAGTATATGATGTATATGATGCCGTTTATGATGCTATTTTGGTTTAACAGTTACGCATCGGCGCTAAGCTATTACTATTTCTTATCGCTGTTGATTACCATAATACAAACATGGTTAATCCGCCGCAACGTTAATGATGAAGAGATTTTGGCAAAACTTAAAGCTGCGCAAGCAAACAAAAAGCCTGCAAAAAAATCGAAATGGCAGCAGCGCATGGAGAATATGGCTAAGCAGCGCGGTATTCAACCACCAAAAAAATAGTTATTATTATTATATGTTAGATAAAGCCCGGAAAATCCGGGCTTTTTTAATTATTTATTGTCTGCACCTTGAAAGTGTTGGGGAATTGCAAAAAAAGATATAACAATTAATATTTCCGTTACAATGGAAATAATAGTAGTAATATTTCCATTACAATGGAAATATTTATATATTTGTTATGTTATGATATATAAAAGATTATTGGAAAAACAGTTTAGTCAATTGCTTTTTAAAGGAAAAGCTTTAGTAGTTATTGGTGCAAGACAGGTAGGCAAAACAACTATGTTGCACAATATAACCAAAAGCCTCGAAAAAACATTGTGGTTAAATGCCGATGAGGGCAATGTTAGGGAACGGTTAACAAATCCATCACTCCAATCAATAATAAATATTATAGGAAGTTATAAAATTATTATTATAGATGAAATTCAGCGTATTGCCAATGCCGGATTGTTACTAAAGTTAATGGTAGATAATTTTAAGGATGTTCAGTTTATTGCAACAGGTTCATCCGCATTGGAAATCTCCGAATCGGTATTTGAACCTTTGACCGGTCGGCACTTCCTATTTCATTTATACCCATTTAGCTTAGCAGAGATATATTCTGACAAATCGCCTTTTGAGGTTGAACAGGAATTACCATTTCATCTGGTTTATGGTAATTATCCTGAAATATGCCTAAAAAAAGATTTAGCTGAGGTATTGCTGAAAAATTTAACACAACAATATTTATATAAAGATATATTGGTTTGGAAAGATATACGAAAGCCCGAATTGCTTGACAAGCTTTTAAAACTGCTGGCGTATCAAATGGGATCGGAAGTTTCTATTAATGAACTGGCAAATAAATTAAAAGTAAAATCGGAAACTATTGAAAGTTATATTGATTTATTGGAAAAATCATACGTTGTATATCGTTTAAAAGCATATACCACAAACCCCCGAAAAGAAGTAACAAAAATGAGCAAAATATTTTTTTGGGATAATGGTATCCGAAATGCAATAATTGAAGATTTTAGAGATTTGCCACTAAGAAACGATCATGGGCAATTGTTTGAAAACTTTATAATTAGCGAACGTATAAAGATGAATACTTGGTTAAGACCATCGTTAAAAAGTTATTTTTGGAGAAACTACAATCAACGAGAGGTTGATTATATTGAGTATGACAATAAACAGCTATCGGCTTATGAAATAAAGTGGAATACGAAAAAAAACTATAGGATAACAAAAGCTTTTACAAATTTATATCCTGACAGTAATACTGAAGTAATAACTCCTGATAACTTTGTTCGATTTTCACGGTAGGTTGATTTTTCATAAAGTATTTCATGCCATTTTAATACCGAAGTTAATTACAATAATATTATATGCTTATCCGCTCATTTGCCTAAAGTTTAAAAATTTGAGGCTGAAA
>CAYQPP010000258.1:0-5434 GCA_964419235.1 uncultured Bacteroidales bacterium | reverse complement strand
AATCGGACAGTAGGTTTACCATTGGCGGAAGCTTTGTTAGCAAGTTTCAACCCGACAATGACAATTCATATTTATTGCCTGAAAATGTTGCAGCAAGTTCGGGAAGAATACTCTATAATTACAAAAATTTTGCGTTTAACGCCGAATATGCCTTTAAAAGCCAAGACCCAAGCTCTGACAATATGGGGATTTATAAAACCGGTAGTTCTTTTCTTATAAATTCAAACTACTCTAAACATGGTTTAGGTGTTATGGTACAATATAAATGGGTTGACAATATGAGCTTTAGGTCTGACAGAAATGCTCAATTAAACCAATTGTCGATTAATTACCTGCCGGCAATATCAAAAAACCACTCATATGCATTTGCCGCCATGTACCCTTACGCCACTAATTTAAATGGAGAGGTAGGTATTCAAACCGAAATTTTTTACAAACTTAAGCGTGGCTCACTATTGGGAGGAAAATACGGAACAATGCTAAGCTTAAACTTCTCACAAGTCAATGACATTAAACGCGACTCGATATCGGTTAACGGACAAAATACTTATTGGGAGAGTGGTACAGATGGTTACAACACGAGTTTTTTAAGTATGTCGGACAGCTTATTTAGTAGAGATATCAATTTTGACATAACTAAAAAATTCTCGAAAAAGGTTAAGGGTATTTTTACATATCAACATATGGATTATAATATTTTAGCAATTCAAGGACACGGCATGCAACATAAGGGCATTGTAAACGCAAATACCTTTATTGCCGATGTTACTTATAGAATTAAACCAAAACACTCAATTAGGTTTGAAGGGCAGGCAATGTTTACAAAAACCGTCGATTTTGTAACCCCCGAATTAAAAACTGTTAAAATAAAGCAAGACTTTGGTAACTGGGCAATGCTTTTAATTGAGTATTCGGTATCGCCACATTGGTTTGTTGCCGTTGGCGACCAGTTTAATTTTATTTGCAGCGACGATGAAACAGCCGCAAACACAATGAAATATGTACATAACGGCGAAGATTTACACCGTAACCATTACTACCAAATGGCTATGGGATACTCAAAAGGCGCAAGCCGAATACAGTTAAGCTTTGGCAAGCAGCGCAAGGGTATTTTATGCGTAGGCGGCGTTTGCAGGCAAGTGCCCGCAGCCTATGGCTTTAATATTTCGGTAAGTAGTACATTTTAATTAGGAGAAAAAAAGATGAAGAAGATATTTTTATTATTAAGTACGGCTTTTTTATTTATTGTGGCTTGCGACAAAGTTGAACCATTTGAAGATGGCACCTATAAAACAAAGCCTGATGTTGAAATTGGTGGCGACTCAATTGCTTCTGTTATTTTATTTGAATTTACCGGATGGGATTGTGTCAATTGCCCAAATGCGCATGAAAAGATTAAAGAGCTTGAAGAAAATTATTCTGAAATAATTCATAGTATAGGTATCCATGCAGGAAATTTTGCCGATCCGGGTGATTTTGGCCCTGATTTTAGATGCGAAGTCAGTAATGCTTTATATGAACTTATGAACCCTGATGGATTCCCTATAGGCTCGGTAAACAGCATGAATGGGGCTGATTTAAAAGGTTCAGGTTACTGGAGTACTTTTATAAATGTAGCACATAAAGAATCAAGGGACAATCCTGAAGTTTTTATAACCATTGAAGAGTCGAATACAGACTCTACAATTACCGCTAAAGTAAATGTGGAATTTGCAAAAAGCCTTTCGGGCAATTATAATTTAAGCGTTTATGTTGTCGAAAATGGAATTGAAGCCCCTCAAAACAAAAATGGTACTATAATTAATAATTATATACATAGCCATGTTTTAAGGGCATCAATGCATAATGGCATTGTTGGCGAATTGGTTGGCGAAAATCCCACAAACGGCACAAAATTTGAATGCAAATACACTTTGAATGTTGATAGTGAATGGGTTGCAGATAGCCTGCATTTAATACCATTTGTTTATAATACCGAGACTAATATTGTAATACCAACAAAAATTGTTAAACCTAAAACAGAATAAATATGAAAAAGAATTTACTATTTTTAAGCCTAATGGCAATGTCGTTTGGCTTATTTGCCCAAGGCGACGTTGTTTGGAAAAACGCACAAGGCTCAGCAGAACTACCCGATACCGTAACATTAACTATGGAATTAGGGCACAACGATATTGTTTTTGATGCAACAATATCAAACGTATCATCAAATGATTTAAACGTTTACCTTAAGCGAACAATTGTTTCGTATGTACATGGAGCAGGCGACCAGTTATGCTATGGGACAGCATGTCAGGCAGGCGATGAAAATAAACCTGAAATCGAAACTTCGGCTACAACACAAAATGCCAATACCGATGTTAGTACTACCGACCCATATGACATGATTCATTACACTCCTTTAGGTTTTTTGGGTACAACCAAACTTAAATACTATATATTTACAGAATCGGATTCTGGTGATGATATTGCCCAAGACTCGGTAATCGTTGAATATGTCAAAGATTTTTTGGCAATAAGCTTCCTTATCAATATGTCAGACTGCCCTGGTTTTGATAAAACAGGCGATGTTGTGGTTAGCGGTACATTTGGCAATGATATTGTTTTAACACCAAACTTTAACAATACTAAATATACAGGCTGGGCATTGGCTACCGCCGGAACAACCTATACCTATAAATACACATGGGGTAATGAAGTCTCAGCTAATTATGAGGTTTCGGTTTCGGATACTGCTGATGGCAAAACCGATGATATATGGTTGGTTGGCATTAACGACAAAGCATATTTCCCCAATCTAAAAATTTATCCAAACCCATTTAATAATACATTAACAATTGAAAATATTGAGAATGCGGCAGCGGTTGAAATTTCGAATATTTTAGGGCAAACGGTTTATTCAACCTCAAGGGTTGGCAATAAACTACGCCTTTCAACAGACGAACTAAACACAGGTATGTATTTTGTAAAAATTACCGATGCAAAAAACAATACCTATACCGAACGTATTATCAAGAGATAATAAAACACATATAATAATACTTTATAAAAAAGCGTCCCTCGGGGCGCTTTTTTTTTATAAATATCTTTAAATCAACAACTCACACCGCGACTTACGGATTTAAGGAATATATTTAAAAAACTTTCGTATTTTTATAGATAATTCGTTAATAAACGTTTTACACCCATGAAAATAACAATATTCCATTACCATTTAAACCCCGGCGGCGTTACCCGAATAATTGAGTCGCAGGTAGCAGCAATAACGCATAATTACCCCAACACCAAATTGCAGGTAATAACAGGGCATTGCGAAAATATTAATTATTACAAAAAACTTGGTGTTGATATTAATATAAACGAAAAACTTAACTACCTGCCCGATATCAACTACACAATAGCCGATTTGCAATTGTATTTTAATGATTTATATAACTGGGTCTTAAATTTAATTGATAACAATGAAATATTGCATGTGCACAACCTGAATCTTGGCAAAAATCCCGTTTTTACGCTTGTAATACAAAAACTGCTTAACAAAGGGCATAAGGTAATTAACCATGCACACGATTTTGCCGAAGACAGGCCTTCAAATATTACTTTCCTTCAAAAAATTATTGGCAACCATTTTAAAAAAAATTTAACATCGGTTTTGTACCCCAACAATAAAAATTATTTAATCGGGGTGCTAAACCAATCCGATTTTAAACGTGTAGAAAATTATGGTGTGCAAAAAAAACGTATTTACTTATGGCCAAACCCTGTTTTTGTCCAAAAAAAAACTGCACAAAACAAAACCAAAGCCAAACTCAGGCTAATAAACACCTTTAATATTAAACAAAACCATAAAATAATTACCTATCCGGTAAGGGTAATTCAGCGCAAAAACATTGGCGAGTTAATTCTTTTGGCACTCCTTTTTTCCGACAACTGCACATTTTTGGTAACAATGCAGCCCCGCAACCCTTTTGAAATTCAGTATTATAACAACTGGAAAAAGTTTTGTGTAAAAAACCGGATTAATGTTATTTTTGAAGCAGGCGAAAACGAAGGGTTTGAAACAATTATTGCGGGGTCGGACTACTGTATTACAACAAGCAGAAAAGAGGGATTTGGAATGGCTTTTTTAGAACCGTGGCTAATGGAAACACCTGTAATCGGCCGTAATATCGAATACGTTACCAACGATATAAAAAATGCAGGCATTGAATTCCCGCTACTTTATAATAAATTTATTGTGCCCTTTTATAACCAAATATTCGATTTTAAAAATCTGAATAACGATAGACAACAAGCTGCTATACTTAATATTATAAATGGCACATTAAAAAAGGAAAAACTATTTGAACTTAACGGTTTTCTGAGTAGTTTTCCACCGCAAATATCAAATACAACAATTTTAAAAAACAAAAATACCATAAAACAAGAATTTAGTTTAAATAAATATGCAGAGCAACTTTTTAAAGCATATAGGGACACACCTTAAATCGTACACGGAGCTAAAACCCATTAAAACAGGATTAACACCTGATATAAAAGCGTTTAAGGATATAAAAGCCATAATTTTCGATATTTACGGAACTTTAATCATTTCATCATCGGGCGATTTAGACAAGGCGACCATTACAGTAGGCAACCTAACAAAAGCCCTTAACCAAGGCGGTTTTTTTTGGTCTGACAACAATTCGGAAAAAGATTTTGGAGAAGAACTATTGGTACTATTCCAAAACACAATAATTGAACACCAACAAAAACTCAAACAAAAAGGGCACCCTTACCCCGAAGTTGATATAATAAAAGTATGGGAGCAGTGCATTAAAGTTTCGATAAAAAATAGATGGATTATAAAAAACAGTAATTCGAGCATAAAAATATTGACTGCGGTTTTTGAAATTTTAAGCAATCCCGTTTGGCCTATGTCCGGCATGCATACTGTTTTACAAACACTAAAAGCCAAAAATACACCTATCGGAATTGTATCAAACGCACAATTCTACACACCTATTATAATGAACTATTTTGCAAACGGCAAACTAACCGGCATTGAGCAGATTATAGGCTTTGATGCCGATATCTCGATTTTTTCGTACAAACTATCGCGCTCAAAACCCGACACAAAGCTATTTGATATTTTGGCAAAAAACCTTCATGAAAAATACAACTTTTCTCCGCACGAGGTGTTATTTATTGGCAACGACATGCTTAAAGATATATGGGCAGCCAAACAGCTCGGTTTTAAAACCGCCCTGTTTGCAGGCGACAAAAGATCGCTACGGCTTCATGAAAATGATAAGAGGTGTAAAGGCTTAAAACCTGATGTTATAATGACAGAATTAGATCAACTTTTACAAATTATTGATAATTAAAAAATAGTACCTACAAAAGCTTTCGCCCTTTCAGGGCTTAGGTTTGTTTGGGCAAATTGCACAGGGCG
>CAYQPP010000257.1:1194-5505 GCA_964419235.1 uncultured Bacteroidales bacterium | reverse complement strand
GCATTAAGGGATTACGACAGATACAACAAGATACCTTAATGTTAATTGATAAAAATTATAGAATTATGAAAAAATCGATGAAAATGATTGGAGTGTTTGCCTTAGCCCTAATGGCTTTTGGTGCACTATTTAAAATTGGCCATTGGCCGGGAGCATCTTTTATGCTCGTATTAAGCTTTTTCTTTACAACTTTTGTTTTTTATCCTACACTGCTTTATGTTATTTATAAAGAAGTTAATCAAAAAAAGCAAGCACTAATTTACATTACTGCCCTAATTAGTGGAATTCTCTTTATGACAGGCGTTCTGTTTAAAATTAACCATTGGCCCAAAGCCGATTTATTATTCTTTTTAGGAGTTGGAATAATTACAGTTATTTTAATACCGTTAATTCTTTTACTTCAAACTAAAAAAACAAACCTTAATAAGGCAACATTTACTATTGGGCTAATATCGCTAATGATATTTTTGAGTGGTATGGTTTTTAAACTGCAACATTGGCCGGGGGCAAGTTTTTTACTAATAACCGGTAGCATATTTTTGGTTTTGGCATTTGTTCCTCTTTACTATGTGCACAAAGTAAGTAAATCAGAAAAAATTAGAATAGATTTTATTTTTGGAATTATTGCTTTAACACATTTTATTGTTCTAAGTTTCTTGTTAAATATGCTAACCGGGAATAATGTTTTATTGGATGTCAACTATCAAGAAAACTCTTTTAAATCAACTGCTACATACCTTGAGCAGAGCAGCAATAAATTAGTTGCAAATTCAACCAATAAATTAATTACACAGTTAGTAGAACAGGCCGACATAATTAATAATGAATTAGATGAGATAAAGGTTATAATTATTCAAACCCAAAACGATATAAATAAACCCCAAGCAGAAAATATGTTAAAAACAGGCATTAAGCATAATGGTAAAGAAACAATTGTCAATTATTTGCTGATAGAAAATAACCCAAAGCTATTACTTAAAAAGCTTAAAGCAGATATTGATGTTTTTAAAGACTATTATAATATGATAATTGTAGATAGCCTACATAAAAACTCAACAATTATTCAACTGTTGGATACCGACACAAAAAAATCGCACTATACCGGTATTATTCAATCGTGGGAAGATTATCTCTTCAATAACATTCCCCCTTCGGTAGCAATAAATAGATTAACTTTTTTGCAGTATAATATTAGATTAGCTGAAAACAGAGCACTCTCAGCATTAGTTAATAACCATAAATCTCAACAGTAATGAAAAAATCAATATATATTTTAGGCATAACATGCCTTTCGATAACTCTTTTTGGTACAATATTCAAAGTAATGCATTTTCCGGGGGCTACAATATTAATGACAGTTGGCTTAGGAGTATTGGCTCTGTTGTTTTTGCCCATAACATATTATAAATTATTAAATTCAACCAACGACAAGCTTTTAAAATTTGTATTTCACACAGGATTTATTGCTTTCTCAGTAGGTTTTATTGGCATGTTATTTAAAATAAACCATTGGCCGGGAGCTAATTGGTTTTTAATAGTTAGCCTACCTTTGCCATTTATTCTATTTTTACCATCTTACATTATCTACCATAGTAAAAGAAAACTAAAAAACAATTTGAATTATTTTGGTATCATATTATTTATGATATACTTAGGTGTATTTTCTTCATTACTGTCATTAAGCACAAGTAATAACGTAATAAATACCTTTGCTTTTTCAACAGAATCTCTTTTTAATACAAACCAATTTTTGATATCTGAAACTGAACCAAACAGCACTAACAGCTCACAACAACTTATAAATCAGATTGAAAACATGAAAAAAAGTTTGATTAAAACTGTTGAATCCGAAAATGTTCAATCTATTAAAACAGATGGGAGTATTAACTATTATAAAATTTATAAAAAGGATGCAAAAATAACTTTGCAATGTTTTAACGATGCCGGATTCAGTAATTTCAACAAACAATTTGAAGAGTATAAAACAGTACTTAAAGAATATGAAACCAATGATTTTACTAAAAGGCTTATTAGTGAGATTGATTTATACAGAATTGCAAAAACTAAAGATGCAAATCCCATTATTACAAAACTACCATTAATAACTATTTTAAATGTTTTAACCGATTGGCAGAATAAAATCCTGCTGATTAATTATAGCTTAAAACAATAAGAAAATCGAATAATAGAATGTCGTAATCTCTTGATTATATTGTATCAATGCCGGCCTATTAATCCCATAGGCCGGCATTATTTATTGAATGCTATTTTTCTATTTTTAATATTGCTTTATCAAGCTCAATTGAGTTTTGTAGTTTTCCGTCAATTAACGTTACGGTTGTAACAACAGCCCTTATGCTGAGTTTTTCGTCGGGCAGGCGGTAAATGTCTTGGTAAAACATATATTTTACCCCCTGTTTTTCAACGTTGAGTTTTGATATATACCTGTCGCCGCTTTTTAAAGAGGTTTTGTATTTAATATCAACACGGGCAACAACCGCCACAATACCTTTATTAAAAAGATTAGTAAAGTTAACATTCTGCGAGTTTAAAAACTCATGGCGGGTATGCTCTAAGTAATTCTGATATACCGAGTTGTTTACAATGCCTTGCAAATCGCATTCGTAATCGCGTACCTTAAATTCTTGTTCGTATATGTAATTTTTCACATTTATAAGTTGTTAAATTTTTTATAAAACACTCTGTTTTTCAACAAATATCTTTTATCGAAAACCCTTTCTGCAATAAAAAATCGGGTTCCATATATTTTGCCAACTCGTTGGTATCAAGTATTTTTAGCTTTTCATTGGCTTCAAAAATAGAGCATTGTGCCTCTTTCATATAATTTGTTAGTTCGGTTGCTTTATGGTAGCCAATAATAGGGCTAAGTGCAGTACAAACCGACGGGCTTTTGTATAGTGTTGCTTTTGCCTTGTCTTCAAAAATAAGCAAATCATTAAGTAAGTTGTTTCCGATAGTTTTGTTGCAGGCTATCAATAATTTTAAACTTTCAATAATAGCATGGCCAATAACCGGCAAATAGGCATTTAATTCAAGCACACCCTGTGCCGAAAGGTGTGTAATAAGCTGGTCGTTGGCATATATTTTATGTGCTGCCGATATTACAAATTCCGGAATTACCGGATTTACTTTTCCGGGCATTATTGAACTGCCAGCTTGCATTACAGGCAGTTGCATCTCTTTATTTTGCAGAATATCGGAGCCCAACAGCCTAATATCAGCAACCATTTTTTCTAAATTAACCGCATGGGCTTTTAAAATGGCATGTATTTCAACCCACGAATCCATATTGCTGGTGGTTTCGGTAAGGTTTTCACTTTGCGTTACAGGCAGGTTTGTTATTTTTTTAAGCTCGCCAACAACTTCAACAATAAAAAAACGAGGAATTGCAATACCCGACCCCGTGGCGCCCCCGCCAAGGTTAACAGTTTTTATGCGCTCAAAACATTTTGAAACACGCCACCAGTCGCGCGAAAGCGCATCGCTATATGCCCCAAACAGTTGCCCAAACGATGAGGGTACAGCTTGCTGCATTTGTGTGTAGCCTGTACGTATGCTGTTGCGGTAGGTGGTTTCTAAGTTTTCAACCTTTTCGCGCATTCTGTTTATCTGCTCCTCTAATTGGTTTAGCAGTTGCATTGTGGCAACTTTTAATGCCGTAGGTATCACATCGTTGGTACTTTGGTATAGGTTTGCCTGTTCAATTGGATCAATTTTTTTGTAATCACCAAAATTATGCCCTGTTTTATTTAACGCAGCATTGGCAATAATCTCATTAACATTCATATTAATACTGGTACCGGCGCCACCTTGTATAGCAGGCACAATAAAATTGTCAAAATATTTGCCTTGGCTTACTTCAATGGCGGCATTTATTAATGAGTCTAAAATACTATCGGCAGGTAGCAATAATGCCTGTTCCTTTTCAGGATATTTTTGCCGTACTGCCTTTTTAAACGATACTATTGTAAGGTAGCAGGCTTGTTTTACCAAGCCAATGGCTTTATACCAATCTTTTGAGAAGGGGGTTTGGTCGGGAAAATTTATTTTTGCCCTTGCCGAATGTATGCCATATAATGCATTGCAAGGAATTTCCACCTCTCCAATAAAATCTTTTTCTAATCTCATATTGCAAAATTTACTGCTAAATTATAACAATTATTAATAGCTAAAGAAAAATTTTGCAGAGAACAGTTGTAATATTGTAAAGATGCAAAATAATGGCAAGGTTATTTGGCCTGAATCCTCAATTTAGGTAGTACTATTTTTAAAACCAATCTGTTTCCTTGG
>CAYQPP010000257.1:0-1094 GCA_964419235.1 uncultured Bacteroidales bacterium | reverse complement strand
TATTTGTTTAAAGCTTATTGCCTTTTACCAACTCTTTTGTAGATAAAAGTCCGCAAGCGGCAAAAATATCTTGCCCACGCGATGACCTTATGGTTGTGAAAACGCCTTTATTATTTAAAGCCTCTTTAAATTCCATCAGGGTTGTGTCGTCTGTTCCCTCAAGTGGTGAATCGGGGATGGGGTGAAAACGTATTAAATTCATCCTGCACCTAATGCCTTTTAATAACTTCGACAACTCATCAATATGTGCAGGCGTATCGTTAATTCCTTTAAACATAATATATTCAAATGAGATTTTGCGCTGCAACCCAAAATCAAACTTTTTAATCTCGGCAATTATCTCTTTTATACTATATGTTTGCTCAATAGGCATAAGGCTTTTGCGCTCGTCGGCAAACGGAGTGTGCATGCTTATGGCAAGGTGGCAGTTATTGTTATCCAAAAATATTTTCATTGCGGGTATAATGCCAATGCTCGACACGGTAATCCGTTTAGGACTATGTGCATAACCCCATTCCGATGTAAGTATTTCAATACTTTTAAGCACTTCGTCTAAATTATCGAAAGGCTCACCCATGCCCATATATACTAAATTTGTAATATTGGGCCACTCGTCAATTGAGCGGTATTGGTTTAATATTTCGCCTGCCGTTAAGTTGTTTTGAAAACCTTGGCGCCCTGTCATGCAGAATAGGCAACCCATTTTGCAGCCTACCTGCGACGACACACATACTGTTTTCCTGTTTTTATCAGGAATCATGGCTGTTTCAATAAAATACCCATCTTTTGCAGGAAAAAGGTATTTTTTTGTGCCGTCAATGCTTTCATCAACTTTTGTTGGGGCAGTTAAACCTAATTGATAGTTCTCCGATAATAATTTACGGTTCTTTTTTGAAATATTTGTCATTTCGTCGATTGACGATATCTCTTTTTTGTATAACCATTCGGTTATCTGCTTGGCGGTAAATTTGGGCAGCTCTAATTCCGAACAGATGCTTTTAAGTTCGGTTAGTGTTTTTCCAAATAGGTTTTTATTGCTCATTTTTTAAATCGGGGTTTTCAATATTCACTTCATTAATCTATAAAAAAACAAA
>CAYQPP010000256.1:0-5511 GCA_964419235.1 uncultured Bacteroidales bacterium | reverse complement strand
ATATATCAAATACGTATAAATTAGCATCTTAATTCAAAGTGCGAAACTTCAGTAAGATTATAATCTTGTATATCAAATAATTAAAACAAGCCTGTTAGGTCTTTAAAAAATTAATTATGTTCTTTTTAGACAGCCTTTTTTATTTTGTTTGTAAACTGTTTAAAAAATCTCTCAATACATTTCCTTAGCCAATAAATTTTCATTTATTTGCCATCCTAATTTTGGTATTATGAGCAGTAACAAAAAACAAGCAAGATACGGGCGGGTTTACAATCAGCTAAAAATGTTAATGCCTAAATCAAACGACATTTCGGCACGCATGTGTTCAATTGTGTCTATACTGCATCATAAAATGGATGGTTTTTTTTGGACAGGTTTTTATTTGCTTACAAATGACAATAAGTTGGTTGTGCGTACTTATCAAGGACCTGTTGCATGCATGGAGCTTGCCGAAAATACAGGCGTTTGCAGGGCTGCAATTAAACAGCAAGAAATTATTATTGTGCCAAATGTAGAGGAGTTCCCCGGTCATATTGCTTGCGATTCGCGCTCAAAGTCTGAAATTGTTGTTCCTGTTAAAGATAAAAAAGGAGAAATTATTGGCGTGCTCGATGTTGACAGTAATAAACCAAACACCTTTGACGAGGTTGATGCCGAAGGGTTGGAGAGAATAGTTTCATTAATTTTTGAAAAATAAACCTATGAATAAATATACTGAACAGATAGCCAAAAACCTCAATATAAAATATAACCAAGCCAATGCAGTAGTTGAATTGTTTAACGAAGGCGCCACCGTGCCGTTTATCAGCCGATACCGTAAAGAGCGTACAGGCGGGCTCGATGAGGTTGTTATACATGATATTGAGCTTCTGAATAAAAAATTTATTGAGCTCGAAAAGCGAAAAACCACTGTGCTTGAAACAATTGAGGAGCAAGGAAAACTTACCGATGAATTAAAAACAAAGATAGAGCGCACTTTTGATCCTTTAGAACTTGAGGATATATATTTGCCCTATAAGCCAAAACGCCGGACTAAAGCTACAATTGCCAAAGAACAAGGGTTAGAGCCTTTGGCAAAACAGATTATGCGCCAGCAATCGGGTGATGTTGAACAGTGGGCTTTAAAATATATAAACAGCGATGTTGATGATGTTGAGAAGGTTTTGCAAGGCACGCGCGATATTGTTGCCGAATGGGTTAACGAAAACCCCGGCGCACGAAACAAAATACGGAGGTTGTTTTCGCATGAGGCAACTATTTACGCTACGGTAATAAAAGGCAAAGAGGAAGACGGCGATAAATACTCCGATTATTTTGACTATTCAGAGGCTTTGAAAAGATGTCCTTCGCACCGAATGTTGGCAATACGCAGAGGCGAAGCCGAAGGCTTTTTAAAGGTAACAATCAGCCCCGATGGAGAAAAGGCCTACGAAACCCTTGAAGAGCATTTTGTGCATGGATACACACACTCTGCCGAACAAATCAGGATTGCCATAAGCGACAGCTATAAAAGGCTTGTGCAGCCATCGTTGGAGAATGAGTTTAAAAAGCTGTTTAAAGAAAAAGCTGATACCGAGGCTATCGAGGTGTTTGCCCGAAATTTACGCCAGCTGTTATTGGCATCGCCATTGGGGCAAAAAAGAATTTTGGCAATCGACCCGGGGTTTAAAAGCGGGTGCAAAATTGTTTGCCTCAACGAGTCGGGCGACCTGCTGCACAATGAAACCATATACCCGCACCCGCCGCAAAACGAAAAAAACCAATCGTCAAAAAAAATATTGGCATTGGTAAAAAGCTATAAAATTGATGCCATAGCAATAGGCAACGGTACTGCCGGACGCGAAACGGAGGCGTTTATCCGCAAAATGAAATTTGATGTTGATGTACTTGTATTTATAGTCAACGAAAGCGGGGCATCAATATACTCGGCATCTGCGGTTGCGCGCGAGGAGTTCCCCCAGTTTGATGTTACCGTGCGCGGAGCAGTTTCGATAGGGCGCCGCTTAATGGACCCGTTGGCTGAGCTTGTTAAAATAGACCCTAAATCAATCGGTGTTGGGCAGTATCAGCACGATGTTGACCAAAGCAGGCTAAAAGAAAACCTCGATTTTGTGGTTGAAAGTTGTGTAAACTCGGTTGGCGTAAACTTAAATACTGCGAGCAAACAGCTGCTTAGCTCGGTAAGCGGGTTGGGACTAAAATTGGCTCAAAATATTATTGAATACCGTTCAGAAAACGGAGCTTTTTCATCAAGGAAAGAGCTGAAAAAAGTCCCCCGCATGGGCGACAAAGCTTTTGAGCAGTGCGCAGGTTTCCTTAGGATACCAAATGCCAAGAACCCGCTCGACAACAGTGCGGTTCACCCCGAAAGCTATTTGGTGGTTGACAAAATGGCAAAAGACCTGCAATGTGAAATTATTGATTTGATAAAAAACAACGAAATAAGGGGCAAGATAGATTTAAACAGGTACGTAACCCCAAAAACAGGGTTGCCCACTCTGCATGACATAAAAAAAGAGCTTGAAAAACCGGGGCGCGACCCCCGCACAAAAATAAAAGTGTTTGAATTTGCCGAAGGCGTAAACACAATAAAAGATTTATATGAAGGCATGGTGCTGCCCGGCATTGTAACTAACATTACAAATTTTGGTGCATTTGTCGATATTGGCGTGCATCAAGATGGTTTGGTGCATATTTCGCAAATTGCCGATAAATATGTTTCAAACCCTGCCGACGAGGTAAGCTTAAACCAGCAGGTTAAAGTAAAGGTTGTTTCTGTTGAGGTTGACCGTAAAAGAATACAGCTGTCAATGAAAGGGTTGTGATAGTTGTGGAGGGTTTTTAATATATACTTATCCGCTTGTTTGCCTAAAGTTTGAATACAAGAGGCTGAAAGCCTCTAAAAACATTAGTACAGGGCAACCTGTAAGGGCGGAAGGGTTGATTGGGTAAGTATGCGGATAAGCATTTTTTTATAGATGCAAACCCGATTTAGTGCGTGTAATAAAACTCAGGCTCTGATAAGAAAGCTCTAAAATTGAGGCTTTTGCAGTATTGAAAATCAGGAGTTTCTGTGGAGGTTATTTATGCCAAAGGTTATCGCTTGTTGACGGCAAAACAATACTTACCGTGGTTCCTAAAGCAATGGAGCTTTTTATGCGGAAAGTTCCAAAATTACGCTCAATAAATTCTTTCGAAAGTGCAAGTCCCAGCCCACCACCTGTTTCGCCACTTATGCCGGCAGCCATGTACTGCTTTTCAACCGAAAAAAGAGTATTTATCTGATCTTTGGTCATGCCTACGCCGCTATCAATTATTTTTATCTCAACAAAATTGCTTTTATCTATAACAACAATGCTTATTTCGCTATTTATTGTTGAGAATTTTATGGCATTTTCAATTAAATTCCTTAGTGCAAACCCAATAGTGTTTTTATCGGCATATACGTTTATTACAGAATCGAACCTGTAATTAATTATAATATTTTTTGCAGTGGCCCTAAGTTTTTGTATTCTAATTGTGGTTTTTATTAAATCGTTTATTTGAATTGGCTCCGGATGCAGCTCAATCATTTTCAATTGATTTTTTGCCCAAAATTGCACATTATCCAAAAGGTTTAATGCCATTATTAATTGGTCGTTATCAAAAATGATTCTGTTTTTACTAACTTTATTTGCTGTAGTTTCGCTCGATATTTGATTTGCTAATCTCTCTAAAACCAAGTATGGTTCCCACATATTTTTGGTGGTTATTTTAAAAATACGATCCGATGATTTTTTCAGCTTTTCATATTTTATATTACTTTTTTCAAGAATTGTTTGAACACCATTAATAGTATCTTGTAATTTTTTTATTGAATTGGCATTCTGTTTTTTTCGCTTAGCTATTATAAGTATCAAAGTCAGTAATACTATAAATAGCAATAGTATTATTATTTTAAAGAATTTAACTTTTTGTTTTTTGCTATCGGTAAAAATTGATAACTCTTTTTGCAGAATTTTTTTTTCATTTTCGATGCCGGCAATTTTTTCTTCGTATTGGTTCTCTAACCGTGTTAATAGTGCTTTGTTTTTTTGAATTACCAAATCATGGTCGAGGGCATAAAAACGGATTTGATATTTGTATGCTTTTTTGTAGTCGTTTAAAGCCGAGTAATTGTTTGATAGTTTTGTGTATAAATTTAGTTTTATGTTTTTATTGTCGGTAGTTTCAATAAGCTTTAAACTTTTAATATAAAAATTTTGAGCTTTTTTAATTCTCCCCATTGCCGTATATAAATCGCCCATATTTGCCAACACCTTTGATTGCCCTATAATATCGTTATAGTGCTTTTTAATTACAAGCGATTTATTCAGATAATCATCACTATTATTGTATTGCCTAAGTTTTTCATAGGTTTTGCCCTTTTGGTTATAAACTTTGGCAAGGTTGCGTGTGTCATTTGCCATTATAAAATAGGCTTCGGCTTTAGTTAAGTTTTTTAAGGCATCGTAATATTTACCCGAGTTTAAAAAAACAACACCCATTTGCATCTCATTAATTGCTGAGTTACGTAAATTGCCTAATTCTAAAAATAATTTTTCAGCTTTTTCTAAATAGTCAATTGCTAAAGGGTGGTTGCCAATAGTGGTGTATATTTGGGCAATATTTGCATATACCGAAGCAATTTTTAAGGTATCGTTTGTTATTTGATATTGGTTTATAGCTTTCTGAAAAAATGATGAGGCCTCAGGGTACAACTCTTCAATCATAAAAATATTTGCCTGTTGCTGATAAACCAATCCTATATAAACGGGTTTGTCTGTTTTTCCGGCAATTGAATTTGCACGGTTTAAATATTTTTTTGCATTGGCCATATCCTCTTTGTTTGCCGAAATTGCCGACAAATTAATAAGGCTTTTTATTGTAGGTTTGTTATCTGTTATTTTAAACTCGCTTATTGTTTTTTTATAACAATACTCTGCGCTGTCAAAATTTTCCGATAAATAATAATAATTTGCTAAATGGTAATACAATTCGCCCTGTCGGTTTATTATTTTATTGCTATCCAAATATTTTTTTGCATCATTTAATGTTGCATACACCTTTTCGGGATATGTATAAAGCTCATTTTCGCAATAACTAAAAACCATGCTGATTTTATCGTTTGGCAAAGGCTTGTTTGTAGGGTTTTGCCCAATAGAATCAAACAACGATTGTGAATTGCCCACAATAATAAAAAAGAGGAGTATAATTAATAAATTAAATTTCTTTAACATGGTGTGTTTGTTAATCAACTACCAAAATAAGAATAAATTTTTTGGTACTGCCACAAATTTAATAAAAATTATACTCATAAAGGCTTATATTAAATGATACAATGTTAAGATTATTCCGAAAAGTCAGGAAAACTAAAAAAACAGCAGTTTTTGTATCGGTGTGAATTTGTCAATTAATTGAATATAGAATAATAACACTATTGCTTTTTGTATTGCATGATTGGTAAAATCTAAAGTTTGGAATCGTTCAATT
>CAYQPP010000255.1:0-5512 GCA_964419235.1 uncultured Bacteroidales bacterium | reverse complement strand
TGTTGAATATTTGTCATTTTTAAATTAAGATGCGACTTAAATGGGTAACCCTATATTTTTTAAAAGCATCTTTAAAAGCTCTTTTTCTTTAAACCAATTTATGTTTGTGTATCAATGAGTTGAGAAAGGCAAAAATATCACAAAAAGAAACATTTTTAATTTTGCAGGGTTTTCTCGCTAACTCTACTTATAAAGCTTTTAAACATTTAGGCAATTGGGTTGTTTATTTACTAAATTGGTTTTTATGTATTATCAAAACTTAATTGTAAATAAAGTGCCTTTTAATATATCAAATACTTTTATTGATATATCAATATCAAATCGAGTTATTACTCGCAATAAGCTTATATTTGCAGGGTGTTCGCTATTCGACATACAATTTTTATATCCACTTTTCTCAGATTTAACCTATTCTCCGGTTTTTAAAATGGATGCTTTTAATTCAAATTATTTTACTACTTAGCTCTTAATTACTGATGCAAAAACCACACGATTTTGCATTGATTTAATCAAAGAGTTTTCTTTATTCAAAATCAACCGAACCTAAAAGCTTTTCTAAATCATCGGGGGTGTCAATGCCAATGCTTTCAATATTGGTAATAGCAGTTTTAATTTTATAGCCATTTTCAAGCCATCGTAACTGTTCAAGCGATTCAGCTAATTCCAAAACACTTTTTGGGAGTTTGCATATCTCCAATAAAGTATCTTTTTTATAACCGTACATTCCAATATGCTGATAAAAATCTTGCTTTTCAATCCATTTGCTTTTTGGTGCATTACGTACAAAAGGAATACTGCTACGGCTAAAGTATAGGGCATTTGCATTTTTGTCAACAACCACTTTTACTCTATTTTTATTGTCGAGCACTTCAATGTCGGTAATTTTTTTAATTAGCGTGGCTATTTCAATATTTTTCTTAAAGAATACATTGGTAAGTTGTTTAATTTGAATTGGGTCAATAAAAGGTTCGTCGCCCTGTATATTAATAACCACATCAACTTTAATACCTTTCAAATGTTCATATTTTACAACTGCTTCAGCACATCTGTCGGTTCCACTTTTGTGATGCGTTGAGGTCATTACAACTATGCCGCCAAATGCCAATACTTCATCCTTTATTCGCTTATCGTCGGTAGCAACACAAACATGAGCAAGTGCTTGTTGAGCTTGTTTATAAACCCGTTGTATCATTGATTTGCCTTTAATGCTTGCCAACGGCTTGCCCGGAAAACGCGTCGAGTCATATCGTGCAGGTATTATTCCAACAACTTTCATATTACAAATATTATACTTCAAAAGTAGCAATTATTCCTTTGTTCGGGCTTATGCTTTATTAAAAATCCCAATTTAGGATTACCTTGCCGCAATTGCCCTCTTCCATTACATCAAAACCTTTTTGAAAATCATCAATAGTAAAACGGTGTGTAATCATTGGCGATAGGTCTAAACCCGACATTAGCATCTGCTCCATGTGATACCATGTTTCAAACATTTCGCGGCCATATATGCCTTTAAGCGTAAGCCCTTTAAAAATTATACGATTCCAATCAACTTGCGTGGTTGACGGAAGTATGCCCAACAGCGAAACTTTGCCCGAGTTGTACATATGCTCAACAAGTTGGTTAAAGGCAACGGGCGAGCCCGAACACTCCAAACCAATATCAAAGCCAATCATCCCCAATTCATCCATTGCCTCGCGCAGGTTCTCTTTTAAGGGGTTTACTACTTTTGTAGCTCCCATTTTTTTTGCAAGTTCGGCTCTATACTTGCTGGTTTCGGTAGCTATTACATAGCGTGCTCCGGCAAATTTTGCCACCGCAACCGCCATGCTGCCAATAAGTCCGGCGCCTGTAACCAGTACATCTTCGCCAATTATAGGAAACGATAATGCCGTGTGGGTGGCATTCCCAAACGGATCCATAATGGCAAGTATCTCATCGGGAATTTGCGAATTTATTTTCATAACATTGCTCGATGGTACTTTTACATATTCGGCAAAAGAGCCGTTAATATTTACCCCGATACCAACCGTTGTTTCGCAAATATGCTGACGTCCGCGACGACAATTCCTGCAATGTCCGCAAGCAATATGCCCCTCGCCGGTAACTCGGTCGCCCTCCTTAAATTCCGAAACTTCGCTGCCTAACTTGGCAACATGCCCAACATATTCATGCCCAATGGTTAACCCGACAGGTATGGTTTTTTGTGCCCATTCGTCCCATTTGTAAATATGCAAATCGGTTCCGCAAATAGCTGTTTTTGATATTTTTATTAAAACATCGTTTGGACCAATTTCAGGAACAGGTACATCCTCCATCCAAATGCCTTTTTCTGCTTTTAATTTTACAAGTGCTTTCATCTGTTTATAATTTTATATTTTTTTAATTCAAAAATTTTATCACTTTAAGTAGATACAAAATTACAATTTACTTGCTAAAATAATACTGATAAAAAACATTTTCAAAATATACTTCAAATCATGATTTTGAATGTATTTTAAGCTAAATTTGTTGGTTTATTAAATAACTATAAAAAACCGAACATTATGTATAAAGATTTTAAGGAATATTTAAGCAAAGAGTTGGGCGATATTGCCGATGCGGGGTTATATAAAAACGAGCGTGTTATTGTGTCGCCTCAAGGCGCAGAGATTGAGGTAAGCACAGGGCAAAAAGTATTGAATTTTTGTGCCAACAACTATCTTGGGTTGTCAAACAATGTACAATTGATAAATGCGGCAAAAAAAGCATTAGACTCTCACGGCTACGGAATGTCGTCGGTAAGGTTTATTTGTGGTACAACCGATATACATAAGGAGTTGGAACAAAAAATTGCCGGTTTTTTCGGAACCGAGGATACTATTTTATATGCAGCCGCATTTGATGCCAACGGTGGGGTTTTTGAACCGCTTTTGGGTAAAGAGGATGCCATTATCTCCGATTCGCTCAATCATGCATCAATTATTGATGGTGTGCGATTGTGCAAGGCCGTTCGCTACCGCTACCAAAATGCCGATATGGACGATTTGGAAAATCAGCTAAAATTGGCGCAGGCGCAACGCTTTCGTTTAATTGTAACCGATGGTGTATTTTCAATGGATGGCAACACCCCGCCAATGGATAAAATACTTGAGCTTGCCAATAAATATAATGCAATGATAATGATTGACGAAAGTCATTCGGCAGGAGTTGTGGGCAAAACAGGCAGGGGAGTTACCGAGCTTTTTGATATGAGGGGCAAAGCCGAAATTATTACAGGAACCCTCGGTAAGGCTTTTGGTGGTGCAATAGGCGGTTTTACAACAGGCAAAAAAGAGATTATTGATATGCTACGCCAGCGGTCGCGCCCGTACCTTTTCTCAAATTCGTTGCCGCCAATGGTTGCCGCAGCAGGCGTTCAAATGGTAAAAATGATGAGCGAAACAAACGAGCTGCAAGACAAGCTGCATAAAAACACCGACTATTTTATGCAAAAAATGACCAATGCAGGGTTTGATATTAAACCCACGCAAAGCGCCATTTGTGCGGTAATGCTATATGATGCCAAGCTTTCGCAACAATTTGCGGCAAAACTGCTCGATGAGGGTATTTACGTAATAGGGTTCTATTTTCCTGTTGTGCCAAACGGACAGGCGCGCATAAGGGTTCAACTTTCGGCAGCCCATAGTAATGAGCATTTAGATAAAGCTATTGCTGCGTTTACAAAGGTTGGTAAAGAGTTGGGAGTGTTGAAATAAACGATAAAAGGAGTTTTAAAAAAGCTAAAAGCAATTAATAGTAGTAGGGCGACTTTTTAATTGTTTGCAACTTATTTTTTAAAAGATAGTATTAGTGATTTTTATTTACAATAATCTATTATTTATTGTTTATAACAGCCAGCACATCAAAAACAAATAGATAATTCAGTTTAAAATACTATATTACAGCCTTTTATTACAGTATTATAAAAAATTAAGCTTATGAGGGTATTAAAAAACTGTTTAAAAAAGTCAGCCTTTATTATTGTGTTGTTTTTTGTCAATTGCAGTATAGGTTTTGGGCAAACATCAACCGGTAATGGCGAATGGGCTACTGTAGTTTTCTCAACGGTTACCAACGGAGAATACCTTATTGAAAATGACAATATTGTAAACATACACCATATTGTATCTTCTGATTTAAGAATTTCTGTTGAATCGGGGGGGTCTCTAAATATAGGAAATGACGGAGATGCCGATATTGATTCTTTAACCATTAATGGCGATCTATTTTTGGGTGACACAACTGATATTACAGTTTATGAAGATGGTGTTTTATATATTGATGGCGATTTAACGAATTGGGATGGCACTATAACCGTAAATGGTACATTAAAGGTAACGGGCGATGCCGATAATTTTACATCGAATATTATTGTTGGCCCCAATGGCTTTGTTGGGGTAGCCGGAGATTTTGATAATACTGGTGGCAGTATTGATAATAGCGGCGATGTTTGGGTTGGAGGCAGCTTTTCGGGAGGCAGTGTTACCGGAAATGCTGTTGATGATAGCAAAACACCGGAAGAGGTGTTGCCAATAAAGTTGATATATTTTTATGTTTATCACAATGGAAATAATGTTGTCATAAAATGGCAAACTGCTTCGGAAGAGAATAATGATTATTTTACTATTGAACGCTCAGCCGATGGGGTTAACTTTAAAACAATTGGAACAATAACAGGAGCCGGCAACTCATATGCAAGTATAAACTATTCATTTACCGACAAAAACCCTGTTTATGGCATATCATATTATAGGCTAAAGCAGACAGATTATAATGGGGTTTTTAAGGTATTTAATGTGGTTTCGGTTTCGTATTTAAACAAAAGCAGTATAAAAATTGGACCAAACCCTGCCACAAAAGAGCTCAATATAATTATTGACGGAGATATGGGGACAGGAATCGTAAAATTATATAATACAACAGGGGCAATAGTAAAAAGGGTTGAGTTAACAAGCAGTTATGCCAAATTAAATATTAACGATTTGCCGGTAGGTAATTACATGGTGGTTATTTCGGCAAACGATTATAACTTTACAAAAATGGTAATAGTGCAATAAAATTTTTGAATCCCACACTTGTGGGTTTTGCCCGCTTGCCAAAGTTGTACGGTAAGACAGGTTTCCTGCAGTTTGCTGCGAAACATAATATTTCAAAACTGACACCTTGTTTGCTTGCAGCAAGGTTGTTTATTAAAAAATAGGGTTACCCATTTAGTCCTCAAAGTCTTGATTGGATAATTTGTATTTGGTATAGATAGTTCAATGTAATATTCAATAAGCAACATTCAACAAACAATTATAAAGTAAACAACAAAAATATTTAGAACAATGGTATATTGCCTGATTATTAAGCAGCTATGCGATTATAGTAAGCATCAATCATTAAAAATAATACTAAAAAATACAGTTTAATGTTGAAAATTGTACATTGAGTATTGAATATTTGACCTTTGAAAATTAAGATGTGACTTAAATGGGTAACCTTATTAAAA
>CAYQPP010000254.1:0-5519 GCA_964419235.1 uncultured Bacteroidales bacterium | reverse complement strand
TAACAGGCAAAATCCAAATTATTACTACTATAACAACAACAATTCAGATGAAATACATATGCCTGAAATGGGAAACGGATTTAAAGCGATAGATATGTACCAAATTAGCCTTTTTCCAATACTGCCATCGGTATCGTATAAAGTTTATTTTAATGGCAAACACAAAAATGTAAGCTCAATAAAATGGAAAGACAGGTTTCGAAGTTTATTGTTTTTTAACGATAATGCGGGTTAACAACAAAGTTAAGCACATGAAAATACTTTATGCTACTTCAAATAATTCATATAATAATAGATATAGCACCAAAAAAAACCTCATTTTCAAAAAAAAACAATATATTTGCGCGATTATCGCATAAGATAAAGTATTATTAAGAAATCAATAAAATTCAAAACAAATGCAGAATAAAGGAGCTATTAGATTTGTTGCTATTATGTTTGCGCTGGTATGTTTATACCAGCTTTGGTTTACGGTAAAAACAACACAAGTAGAGAAACAAGCCAAGGAGTATGCACAAGGTGATGACCAAAAATTAAATGTTTACCTTGACTCAATTGCCTCAGAGCCTGTTTATAACTTCATGTTTCTAAAAGATTTCACTTATCGTGAGATAAAAGAGCGCGAATTAAACCTTGGTCTCGACCTTAAAGGTGGTATGAACGTAATACTTGAAGTATCGGTTATTGATGTTATCCGTTCGTTATCAAATTACAGCAACGACACAACATTTAACAAAGCCATTAATTTGGCAAAAAAAGAACAAATAAAAAATGGTCAGGCAAATTTTGTTACCCTATTTGGGCAAGAGTTTGCCAAAATTGATGAGAATGCAAAGCTTGCAGCTATTTTTAATACAATTGAGTTAAAAGACAAAATCAACTTTAACTCAACCAACGAGGATGTGTTAAATGTATTGCGTACCGAAGCAGAGTCGGCAATCAGCAACTCATTTAATATACTCCGCACACGTATTGATAAATTTGGTGTTACACAGCCAAATATTCAACGTCTCGGCAACTCAGGCCGTATTTTAGTTGAATTGCCGGGGGTAAAAGACCCGGAAAGGGTTCGTAAACTTTTACAAGGAACGGCAAACTTAGAGTTTTGGGAAACTTACGACAACGCTGAAATTGTTCAGTATTTATATGCTGCCAACGATAAAATAAAAGAGATTAACGAAGCAAAACAAGCTTTGGAGTTGGAGAGCGAAAATACTGACGAAGTTGAAAAAACAACCGAAGCTGCCGAAGCAGTAACTGATAAACCAGTTTTGGCAGACAGCACCAAAAAGGATACAACCGACGAACTATCGTTAATTGAGCAGTTAGAGAGCGACTCAACAGCAGTTGACACCTCAATGGCCAAAGATATGGGTAAAGATTACCCGCTGTTTTCAGTATTACAGCCGCGTTTTTCGCGCGACAACAAACCTTTGCCGGGGGCATCAATCGGATATGCACATTTTAAAGATACCAACAAGGTAAACGAATATTTAAAAATGCCTCAAGTGCGCTCACTATTTCCACGCAACCTAAAACTGCTTTGGGGAGTTAAAGCCATCGACAAAGAGGAACAATATTTCGAGCTTTTTGCAATAAAAATTACAAGCCGCGACGGACGCGCAGCACTTGAAGGCGATGTGGTAACAAACGCACGTAAAGAGTATGCTCAAGGACGTGGCGACGCTGAAGTATCAATGAGCATGAATGCCGAAGGCGCAAAAGTTTGGGCTCGCCTAACAGGCAACAATGTTGGCAAAGCAATAGCAATTGTACTTGATGACTATGTTTACTCGGCACCAAAAGTAAATGGTGAGATTAAAGGCGGACGTTCATCAATAAGCGGTAATTTTACCGTAAACGAAGCCGAAGATTTAGCAAATATACTTAAATCGGGTAAAATGCCCGCTCCGGCACGTATTGAGCAAGAAACAATTGTAGGCCCGTCGCTTGGTAAAGAGGCAATCCAAAAAGGATTATGGTCGTTTGTAATAGCTTTTGTGGTTGTATTGTTATATATGATATTCTTTTACAACTATGCCGGTTATGCAGCAAACCTTGCTTTAATAACAAACGTGTTTTTTATAATGGGGGTACTTGCATCGCTTGGAGCGGTACTAACCTTGCCGGGTATTGCAGGTATTGTTTTAACCATTGGTATGTCGGTTGATGCCAACGTGCTTATTTATGAGCGTATTCGTGAAGAGCTGGCATCGGGAAAAGGAATTAAGCTTGCAGTAAAAGACGGTTATAAAAATGCCTATTCTGCAATTATCGACTCAAACATAACCACACTGCTTACCGCAGTAATACTTGGATATTTCGGAAAAGGCCCTATTCATGGTTTTGCCGTTACTCTCGGAATCGGTATCCTTTCATCGCTATTCTCGGCAATATTTATTACCCGTTTGGTTTTTGAAAGGGTATTAGATAAAAACCGTACTCCAAAATTTGCAAATAAACTTACCGAAGGGTTCTTGAAAAATGCCAATATCGACTTCTTGGGAAAACGCAAAATATATTATGCCATTTCATCGGTTGTAATACTTATTGGTATAGCATCGCTTGCCACACGCGGTTTAAACCAGAGTGTTGACTTTACAGGAGGTAGAACATATGTAATTCGTTTTGATGAATCGGTAAACACAATGGATATCCAAAGTGCCTTATCGCAAGAATTAGGCTCGGCTCCCGAAGTTAAAACATATGGAGAAGATAACCAGATAAAAATTACAACAAAATATTTAGTTGATGCCGAAAAAGCCCCTGCCGAAGCAATGGCAATGGCTAAAGAGTATTTAACCGGCGACGAGCCCGATGTTGATGATGTTGTTGAAGCAAAAATTTTCAATGCCATTAAAAGCTATTTTGCCGAGGGCACAACATTTAAAGAGTTTATTACTGTACACAGGATGAGCTCAGAAAAAGTTGGACCAACCATTGCTGGCGACATTAAAAAATCGGCAGTTTATGCTGTAATATTTGCCCTAATAGCAATATTCTTATACATTATGTTCCGTTTCCGCAACTGGCAGTTTGGTTTAGGTGCTATTGTTGCATTAATGCACGATGTGTTGATTATATTAGGAATTTACTCAATAGCATACAGTTTTATGCCTTTCTCGATGGCTATCGACCAATCGTTTATAGCGGCAATACTTACGGTGGTAGGATACTCCATAAACGATACGGTGGTAGTGTTCGACCGTATTCGTGAGTACCTTATTACATTCCAAAAACGCGAACGCAAAGAGATATTCAACTCGGCGCTTAACAGCACTTTAAGCCGAACCTTTAATACGTCGTTAAGTACGTTTGTGGTATTATTGGTAATATTTATTTTTGGTGGCGAAGTTATCCGAGGATTTATTTTTGCAATGTTGGTTGGTGTTGTTGTAGGTACATATTCATCGTTATTTATTGCAACCCCTGTTGTTTACGATACTGTAAAAGCCGACGAGAAAAAACGCTCGTTAAAAGGAAAAAGGGTTTAACACAATTATATTATTATATAAAAAAAGCCTCGATTATTCGGGGCTTTTTTGTTTTTGCTCAATTTTAATAAACTAATTTTTAACGCAGCAGAAAGGGAAAAGGACATAAAATAAGTAATGCAAAAATTCAATTGGTAATTGCCACACTAGATACTATATTTTAATATCTTTGCCTTGCGTTTTGCAGGTTAATCTGTTTTTAACATGAATGATATACTATTACTGATATTGGGGTTTGTATTTCTTTTTATAGGGGGGAAATACTTGGTAACCGGAAGCGTTCAGATAGCAAAACTGTTTAAAGTGCCTACCCTTGTAATTGGGTTGACCATTGTTGCATTTGGCACATCGGCTCCCGAATTGTTGGTAAGCTTAAAAGCTGCATTATCGGGGCATCCTGACATATCGGTAGGAAATGTTGTGGGAAGCAACATAAGCAATATTGCATTGGTATTAGGGTTAACTGCCATAATTTTCCCAATTCCGGTATCGCGTAAGCTAATTAAATTTGATTGGCCGGTGATGATGGGGTTAAGCATTATTTTTTATGTTTTTTCATTAAACGGAATACTTAAATGGTGGGAAGGGTTGTTTTTTGTCGGTGCTATCGTTGTATTCAATCTGTACTCGGTGCATAAAGGCCGAAAAAGCAATAAAAATGAAGAAAATGGTGTAAATAGCGAAAAAAATACAGCTTGGTATATATCGACAGTAATAATTGTGGCAAGCAGCATTACCCTTGTGTTAGGAGCTAACTGGTTGGTTATTGGCGCCTCGGGACTTGCAAGGAGTTTTGGTATTGGCGAGCGGGTAATATCGGTATCAATTATTGCATTTGGCACCAGCGTGCCCGAATTGGCAACATCAATAGTGGCGGCACTCCGCAAAGAGACCGATATTAGTATTGGCAATATTATAGGCTCAAATATTTTTAATATTGCCGGTATTCTCGGCATAACCGCATTGGTTAAACCAATTGGGGTAAATGAAAAAATTATTACATCCGATTTAATTTGGATGCTGGGGATTACACTGCTCCTATTTATTTTAATGTTAGGCAAAAAAGGACGGTTGACACGTTGGAGTGGTGCTATTTTATTGTTGTCGTATAGTTTGTATATTTACTTCCTTTTAAAATAATAATACAGTTTCTCTTTTATTACTGATTATATTACGGTTTAACACCAATTTTAAAAATGATAAAAGTAACCAATATTCATAAATCATACGGTTCGGTTAATGTTCTTAAAGGTATTGACCTAAGTGTTGAAAAAGCCGAAATTGTTTCAATAGTAGGTAAAAGCGGGGCAGGAAAAACAACCCTGCTGCAAATAATAGGCACACTGCTTAATGCCGACAGCGGCACAATTACAATTAACGGAACCGAAGTAAATAGGTTAAAAGAGAGGGCTCTGTCAAAATTCAGAAACAGGAATTTGGGGTTTGTTTTTCAGAACCATCAGCTATTGCCTGAATTTACTGCGCTCGAGAATGTGATTATTCCGGGGTTAATTGCCCAGCAAAGCCGAAAAGAGGTTGAAGATAAAGCACGGGAAATACTTGATTTTTTAGATTTAGGAAATCGGCTAAGCCACAAGCCAAAAGAGCTGTCGGGTGGCGAACAGCAGCGAGTAGCAGTTGCGCGCGCGCTATTAAACGGTCCCGAAGTAATATTGGCCGATGAACCGTCGGGAAACCTCGATACACAAAATAAAGAAGAGCTGCACCAACTGTTTTTTACATTACGCAAAAAGTTTAACCAAACATTTGTAATTGTAACTCACGACATGGCTTTAGCAAAAATGAGCGATAGGATTATCACTATGAAAGACGGAAAGATAGTTTAACTATATTTTTTTAAATGCTTATCCGCATACTTACCCAATCAACTCTTCCGCCTTTACAGGGCTAAATTTCACAAAACTACATTAAACACAGGGCATTGCCCTGTACTAATTTTTAGAGGCTTTCAGCCTAAAGTTTTCAAACTTTAGGCAAACAAGCTGATAAGTATATTCTTTTAAT
>CAYQPP010000253.1:0-5527 GCA_964419235.1 uncultured Bacteroidales bacterium | reverse complement strand
ATATATAAAAGGCGGAGAAAAAGATATTTCGCGAAAAACGCTTAATATTATCTACACACAAAAAAACATTGGCTATTATTTAGATTTGAAAGGTAACTATTGGAGGGTATTTGATTTTATTGATTGCAGTAAAACTTACGATAAAATTGAAACTAATAAACATGCAATTTCAATAGGCAATGCTTTTGCTGAATTCCATGAATTATTGAGTGATTTGGGTCAGCCTCCTCTTTTTGAGGTTATTAAAGATTTTCATAATACAGCTGTGAGGATAGAAAATATTGAAAAAGCAATCAAAGAAGACATCGCAAGCAGGAAAAAAAATATTGAAGAAGAAATTAGATTTTTGTCTGACAGAAAAGAAGAAATACAAAGATTTATTATACAAGGTAAAAAAGGTAAATTTCCTTTAAGAAATGTCCATCAAGATGCTAAATTAAATAATATTTTGTTCGATAAAAATACTAATGATATACTTTGTGTTATTGATTTGGATACAACAATGCAAGGATATGTTTGTTATGATTTTGGCGATGCCATGAGAACAGGTGCGTGCACAACAAAAGAAGACGAGAAAGATGTAAGTAAAGTTGATTTTGATTTAGATATTTTTAAAAGTTTTGCAAAAGCTTACGTAAACAAAGCAAAAAAAATATTGACTGTTAACGAGCTTAAAAGTCTTGCTTTTGGTATAAAATTATTGACTTACGAGCAAGCCGTTAGATTTTTAACCGATTATTTGCAAGGTGATATTTATTACAAAATAGAATATCCCGAACATAATCTTGTGAGAGCAAGAACTCAAATAAAATTGCTGCAAAAAATAGAAGAGAAATATACCGAAATCCAAGAGTATATACTAATGAATCATTCAATTTAGACATTAGATACAGTTTTAGTTATCTTTAAGTATAATTTTCTCCTGCCGTATTGTCATAATGTCAGACCAATTTTCAGGTTTACTAACAATAAAATGTCATTTTTTCTTAAAAATGTATAATCATTTTATTGGCATAATCATTGAAAAGTAATTGTCATAAAAATGATTAACAAATTAAATTATTATAGAAAATGGGTAAAATTATAGGAATAGACTTAGGAACAACAAATTCGTGCGTTTCTGTAATGGAAGGAAATGAGCCGGTTGTTATTCCAAATAGCGAAGGAAAACGTACAACCCCTTCAATGGTTGCATTTATTGAAAATGGAGAGCGTAAAGTTGGCGATCCGGCAAAACGTCAAGCTATTACAAATCCTACTAAAACAGTTTTTTCAATAAAGCGTTTTATGGGCGAAAAGTATGATGGTGTAACAAAAGAGATTAACCGCATACCTTATGAAGTAATCAAGGGTGATAATAATACGCCCCGGGTAAAAATTGACGACCGAAAATATTCCCCTCAAGAAATATCAGCAATGATTCTTCAAAAAATGAAGAAAACTGCTGAAGACTATCTTGGGCAAGAAGTAACAGAAGCAGTAATTACTGTTCCGGCATATTTTAACGATTCGCAGCGTCAAGCAACAAAAGAGGCCGGCGAAATTGCAGGGTTAACGGTTAAGCGTATTATTAATGAGCCAACAGCTGCATCATTAGCATACGGATTAGATAAAAAGGACAAGGATATGAAGATTGCCGTGTTTGACCTTGGTGGTGGAACATTCGATATCTCTATTCTTGAACTTGGCGACGGAGTTTATGAGGTTAAATCGACAAATGGCGATACGCACCTTGGCGGTGATGATTTTGACCAGATAATTATTGATTGGCTGGCCGACGAATTCAAAAAAGACGAAGGAGTTGATCTTAAAAAAGACCCAATGTCGCTTCAACGATTGAAAGAAGCTGCCGAAAAAGCAAAAATAGAGTTGTCGAGCTCATCAAGCACCGAAATCAACTTGCCATACATAATGCCTGTTGACGGAATCCCGAAGCACTTGGTTAAAACTTTGTCGAAAGCAAAATTTGAGCAGCTTGCCGATAGGTTAATCCAAGCAGTATTGGGTCCATGTAAAACAGCATTAAAAGATGCAGGCTTGTCGCAGTCTGATATTGATGAGGTAATACTTGTTGGTGGTTCAACAAGAATACCTGCAATACAAAAAGTTGTTGAAGGCTTTTTTGGAAAAGCCCCGTCAAAAGGCGTAAATGCCGATGAGGTGGTTGCGGTAGGCGCGGCAATTCAGGGCGGAGTTTTAACAGGCGAGGTAAAAGATGTGTTACTGCTCGATGTAACCCCATTATCGCTTGGTATTGAAACAATGGGAAGTGTTATGACAAAACTTATTGAGGCTAATACCACAATACCTACTAAAAAAGCCGAGACTTTTACAACAGCATCCGACAATCAGCCATCGGTTGAAATTCATGTGTTGCAAGGCGAAAGGCCAATGGCGCACGACAACAAAACAATAGGGCGTTTCCATTTAGACGGTATTCCACCGGCACCACGAGGTGTGCCACAGGTTGAGGTAACTTTTGATATTGATGCAAACGGTATTTTAAATGTATCGGCCAAAGATAAGGGCACGGGCAAAGAGCAGAAAATTAGGATTGAAGCATCATCGGGCTTAAGCGACGAGGAAATTAACCGCATGCGCGACGAAGCCAAAGCTAATGCCGATGAAGATGCAAAGGCTAAAGAAAAAATTGATAAAATTAATGCTGCCGATAGCTTAGTTTTCCAAACAGAGAAAAACTTGAAAGAGTTTGGAGATAAAATACCTGATGATAAAAAGAAACCGATTGAGGAGGCCTTGGTAAAACTTAAAGAGGCTCATAAAAATCAGGACTTAGATGCTATTGATGCTGCTACTAAGGAGGTAAATGATACTTTTCAGGCTGCTTCGCAAGATATTTATAATGCCCAGCAACAAGCTCAAGGCGGAGGCGAGGCTCAGCCAAACCAAGAACAGCCTACCGGCGGAAACGCTGAGGCAAAAGGTAAGGATGAAGAGGTTACCGATGTTGACTTTGAGGAGGTTAAATAATTGATAGTTACGACGTGAATCCTATTTTTAAGATTATCTTTTTAATTAATATTAATGTCTCTTAGTAAACAACTCACACCGTAACTTGCGAATTTGAGGTTAGATATTAAAAAAAACCGGTTATTGACAGTAACCGGTTTTTTTTGCTTTATAAATCAATAATCTCAATAATTATCTCCGAGTTGGTAAGGTTGGCCGTTGGCATATTGCTTATTAGTATAGTATCGGTTTTGTATGAGAGCCTGTGGTTTGATATCCCCTTTTGAATTAGGAATTGGTACAGTTTACTTGCTTTTTTTGATAAGTTGCCAAAACTTTCACTCGTTGGTTGGTTTGGGTTTATGCCTATTATTTTTATGTTCAGGTTTTTATATTTAGCAAGGTACTCGGCAAAATCAGATATTATGCCTATTGATGTAAATTCAATATTTGAATAGGCATCGAAACAGGCATGGTTAAGATAAAATTTTGCACCTTTTTTAAGCTTGGTTAATCTTATGTTGGCAAAATAGGTGTGCGAATTTTGTATGCCATTTAAAACCATGTTGCCAAACGAGTATCCGTCCGATGTAACTTTAATGTAGTAGGTGTTGTCCTCTTTTGGTATTATTGACGAAAAAGTGCCCGACTCCGAATTGTTTAATACGGTATAATATTTTTGGGTTGCTAAATTCAAAACTTCGACAAAACTTGAGAGTATGGGGGTTGAGTCGGTATCTGTGATTTTTCCGTTTAAGATAATCATTTCGTTAGGCCTGAATTTATTGGGTATATCGGTACAAAAAATATCCCACCCGCCGTACCCCGGTAATGCTTTCGAGGCAAAATACCCTTTTATGCCGCGCGCATCCAAAATTAAACCAAATTCATTTGCAGGGGTGTTTATCGGGCGGCCAAGGTTTTTTGGGACTTCCCAGTTGCCATCGTCATTTAAGCGGCTCATAAAAATATCTAAGCCACCCATGCCAAAGTGCCCATTCGATGCAAAATATAGTGTTTTGTTGTCATAATGGATAAATGGCATCTGCTCATCGTTTATTGTATTAATTTTATTGCCAATGTTTGTAGGTTCGCCCCAATTGCCTGCCGAGTCTTTTGTGCAATAATATATATCGGCTCCGCCAACCCCGCCGGCCCGGTTGCTTACAAAAAATAGTTTTTTTCCGTCGCTCGATAAGCAGGGTTGCCCATTATAAATACCTCCTATATTTATTTTCGACGTTAGTTTCTCAGGCTCTTCCCAGTATCCGTCTTTATTGTTTGAGTAGTAAATTGTGCCAATATCAATATATTTGTTTTTTGCCTTTTTGCGGTTGTAATACGATAAATACATTTCACTATTCTGTATGTTTGCATACAACTCTTTAAATGGCGAGTTGTCGTTAAAAGGCCATTCCATTTTTGTGCCTTTTGAGAAAACCCAGTTTTCGTTACTGTCGATTGCCTCAATGTAGCTTATATAAAACTCTTTAACGTTTTCGTAATATAATGAGTTGGGTTTTTGCCTTTCGTATTGCCGTGTAAAATAAAAGAACTGTCCATTTGATGAGATAAAAGGGTATAGCTCGTTTTTTTCGGTACATAAATTATCTACCGGTATAATTGATATGTCGAACGGATTGTTTTTCCACTCTTTCCATTTTAAATAGTTTGAATAATAGGTGTTTGCAATATCAAAACCGGGTAACGATACCGTGCTTTTTTTTAGGTAAAGGTCTAAATAGTAGCCTGCAAGCGAATACTCTTGTTGTAGATAATACTGTTCGCCAAGATAAAAGTACGGGGCATAATTTTTAATACCCTCGCATAGTTCAATTGTTTTTATAAAGTAGTTTGAGGCTTTTCGGTAATAGTAACCTGTGTGCGAGTGGTATTGTATATCGTATTGCGATATTATTGCCTTGCGGTGAAATATCTCGCCAAGTTTAAAGTAGGCTGCGGCAAAAGTAGTGTCAAGCTTAATAGCCTTTTTTAAAATAGGTATCGAGCCTGTTTTGTTTTGCGATTCTAAAAGCTCAGCTTTTTTATACATTGAATTTACCTCACTATAAACCGAGGTGTCGCAATACTGGTTGAGCTGTGCAACTATCAACGTGGGGCTTATTAATGCCGTGAACAGAATAATTATATATTTTAGTAGTTGAAAAGTATTTTTTTCTGAACAGTATTGCATTAATTATAACCTGATTAATTCATAAATTTTGATATTTGCTTGGCAGTTATCGACCTGCTTGCAGCGAGGTTGTTCATTGATAGAAACAAATTTAACAAAAAAAAGTATTTATTGATTACAGAGAGAGTTAAAACTATGCACTTTAGTGTATCTTGCTTTCAGTTTCTAAAGTCTAACATCTAACATCTCAAGTCTAACATCTAAAATCTAAAGTCTAAAATCTAACATCTAAAATCTAAAGTCTAAAGTCTAACATCTCAAGTCTAAAATCTAAAGTCTAAAGTCTAACATCTCAAGTCTAAAGTCTAAAGTCTAACATCTCAAGTCTAACATCTCAAGTCTAACATCTCAAGTCTAACATCT
>CAYQPP010000252.1:0-5541 GCA_964419235.1 uncultured Bacteroidales bacterium | reverse complement strand
TAGACTCAAGATATTAGATGTTAGACTTTAGACTCAAGACTTGAGATATTAGACTAAAAAAAACAATTCAATAATAAAACAATTGAGCAATTCAACAATAAAACAATCAAATAATAAAACAAACCACTATGGCAGAATTTAGTTATCCTAAAAAAGTTACAATTGGTGATATAACAGTGCGCGACGGTTTTCAGCACGAAGAAAAATACATACCGTTAGAAGCTAAATTATGGTTGTCGGAACAACTAATTTTGGCTGGGTTTAAGCACATTGAGCTTACAAACCTCGGTAACCCGAAGGGCATGCCTCAATTTAAAGATGCCGATGATTTATTAAAAGGCATTCGCAACAGCAAAAAGGTTGGACATTTGTTAAACGACGTTTCGCTAACCGCTGTTACTATTCGCGAAAGGTCTATTGAAAGGGCAATCCAAAACAAACTTGATGGCTTTGGCCCCGACCGTATATTATTGATGGTATCAACAAGCGAGGCACACCATATAAAAAACTCGGGCATAACTTTAAATGAATATTGGAAAATGGCAGAAACGTACATAAAAAAAGCCCGCGACAATGGCATTAAAGTAAATGGCACGGTAAGCACAATTTGGGGTTGCCCAATTTCGGGCCCTACCGAAATGAAAAAAGCCATTGAATTTACCCAACGATGGTTCGATATTGGCGCAAACGACGTGGAGCATGCCGACCACGACGGTTCGGCATCGCCCGACCGTATTTACAGGTATTTCTCGATGCTGATGGAACATTTTCAAAACCCCGATAAGCAGATTGTGCATTTGCATACCACACGAGGATGGGGAATGGCAAATGTTTTGGCAGCCTTGCAAGCAGGCATGACAAATTACGAGACCACCATGGGAGGCATAGGCGGGCAGCCTGCCAACTTTGTTAGCGGCGTTCCCGTTGCCGGAACTGGCGATTACTATTATGCCGACAGCATGATTACAGGGCTGAATTCAACCGAAGATTTAGCGGTTATGTTTGACGAAATGGGAATAGAGACAAACTTAGACATTGACAAAATACTTGAAATAGGGCGCATGGTTGAACGAATTGTTGGACGAAAACTACGGTCGGAATGTATTAACACAGGCAGAATCCCAAAAACGTTAATCGGATAAATTATAAAGGTAGTCATTTACCAACCATGAGATTGAAATATATGAAGGCGATACTTTTTATATGTATTCCGATGGCTACCAAGATCAGATGGGTGGAGCACAAAACAAACGATTTTTATCAAACAACCTAAAAGCACTATTTCTTAAATTAAACCCTGTGCCATTTGCCAAACAAAAGCAGGTGCTCGACAAAACTATTATAGACTGGAAAGGCAAAAACGACCAAATAGATGATATAATGATTATAGGGTTTAAATTATAACCCATTTCAATTTTTCAATACCTTGTTTTATACACCATCTTATCCTTATCAACCTCAACAATCTCAATCTCAAACGATATAACACCACGCCAATTCTCTGATTCAATAAAAAGGGTATTGTCAGGGAACAATGTCCAACTGCCCGGGTAATTCGCATACGATATAGGAGGCGTTGCACACCCCCCGCTGTTAATTCGCTGCACAAATGTTCCATCGGCATTTATCCGAAAGCCATCTTGGTTATCAACAAAATCGTTACTGCGGCTAATAATATAAACCGAATCGGTAAATTGCGAATTTACCCACGTGCCAACATATAACTCACTGCTGTTTGTTAAAACCTTATCGTCATGTTTTGAACAGCCAACAAAAACCACCAATACAATAAATTGTATAAATATAAATCTCATAATATTTATTTATAATCGACTTTTATAAACGCATTTGATATTTTATCTTTAATCAAAAAAGCTTTTAGCCCCACAGCCGATACCTTTAAACAAGTTGCAGACCCATCTTTTGCCGATGAGAGTATGTAAATATAATCATCTCCAACATTATACCCGTTATACGATTTGTTTTTAGTATAAATTTTATTTATAGATACTTTTTTTGTTCTAAGCCTCTGCCGTTTTGTTTGATATGCCACCCTAACCTTATTGTTTGGTTCAAATGAAATTAATGTTCCGTTAATCTTCTTTTTAATTATTATTGAATCTCCAATCGAAAACAGATCATTGCTCATATCTCCACAGCTTATTTTCTTTAAATACAAATCTGAATATATATTACTGTCATTTTCATCCAATATACTTATCACATCGGCACCCACAGTTACCTTAACCTGTTCGTAAAACGGCCAAAAGGAAGTTTTAATGTCAATAGTAAAATTGTTATACTGCTCATTGGGATTTAAAGGCCTGTTTTTTGTCAACTTTCGTTTGGCCTCAAAAATTAAAGCATCTTGCGACACCCCTCCTAATCCGAAAAGTTTATCTGCTTGCGATACCCCAATTGCCATGTCTTCGTATCTTACAGACTTATCAATTACCGAGCTGCTTACACTTCCGTGATGCATGGCACACGATACTAATGACATAAAAACTCCAAAAACAAAAATCCATTTTAATAATCTGTTCATAATTTATTTTTTTTAGTTAGCTCCATAGGTTACATAATATTTTACTTTGCTTAAGACTTTGGTTATGATAAAAGGGTTGCGTAGATACAATGAATTAATAAATATTCCAACTTTGAGTCCACTCCAAAAAGTGTCGGTATAAATATTTTTACAAAAAAGCAATAAGGCTATTGCCTTATACTCAATTAATTAACAAATTAACACCGACACAAAAACTGCTGTTTTTAGTTTTTATGACTTTTCGGAGTAGTCTCAACTTTTTCAATTTTTCAAAAATCCAACATTCTCAAAATTTAAAAAAAAACTTAAAATCGTGGAACTTTGCAGAATGGAATGCGTATATAAAATAAGATTTATCAATAAGTTTTTTTCATAATTGGTTTAATATAATAAATAGATAAAACCTCCGAGATATTCCGAGCCCTTGGAGGTTTTTTTATTGCCCGCTTTTTTTTGGCTTAAAAATAAAAGTGCTTAAAACCGCAAATGCAAGTGCCACAAAAAACGTTAACATCCTCGATGTAATTTGCTTCTCTAAACCCGATGTTATCCAAAAAATTGTGAATGACATTCCTGCAATTATGGTTATTAATGCGGCAACACCGTGAAAACGCTTCCAAAACAGGGTTAATAAAATAACCACCGAAAATGTTCCGCCAATGCCTGCCCAAACATAACTTACCAACGAAAATATCAATTCGGTTTTACCAAAATAGGCAATCAAAAGTGCCACTACTGCCAAAAGGGCTGTTATTACCCTCGATATCAGCAAAGCATGTTTTTTAAACCGCTCCTCTCCCACTATCGGCTGAATTAAATTTTCTGAAAGCTCCGATGCCGAAAGAATCAGCAATGAATCGGCTGTCGATATCATGGCGGCTATTGCCCCCGTAATCAATATTGCCGCAAGCGTAGGCGGAAAAATCTCCAACAAAACTGCGGGCATAACATATTCGCGGTCGGGCAAGCCTGTTGGTCCAAAAAGTGCAATGCCAATCCATCCAATACACAAAGCACCTATATATGCAATTACTGTCCAGCTTATGCCGATATTTCGTGCCTGTTTTGCCTGTTTGTCGTTTTTAATAGCCATAAACCGCATACTTAATTGCGGCTGCCCACCCAAGTAGCCAAAAAACCAGCTAAAAGCCCCTGCAATAACAATACCGGCTCCAAAACCTTTAAACGAACCCGTAAATGACGAAAACTCGGGCCCTGCCCTAAAAATAGCATCGCTAATGCTGTTGGCAAACAAATCGGGATGGCTTGCAATATATTTTATCCCGACAATTGGCCCGACAATAAGCGTAATTATCATCATTATAGCCTGTATTACATCGGTATAAACCACACTTCTGAAACCACCATAAATAGTATAAGGCACAATAATGGCCGCAGTTAAAATCATTCCTAATTTAGCATCGATATTAAACATTGTGTGCAATGTTTTGCCTCCGCCCAAAAACTGTGCGCCAACATAAAAAAAGAAAAAGAATACAATAGTGGCGCTACCAACAATACGAATCCATTTACCCATATTGCCATGCCGCTTTGCTATAAATTCGGTAAAAGTGTTCACTTGCAACTCCTCTGCCGCTTCGCGCAAGCGCCATGCCAACAGTGCCCATGTTGTTATTATTCCTGCCACGCAGCCAATGGCTGTCCATATCTCAAGCAGTCCGGTTGCATATGCCGCACCGGGCAACCCAAGCAATGCCCACGACGATTCGCCCGTAGCCCGTTCAGAAAGTGCTGCCACCCATCCGGGAAGTTTTCGGCCGGCAATGGCATAATCAGAACTGTTTTTTACTTTGCGCCCCTGATAAACCCCCCATAATATCAGTAACGACAGGTATGTTACCATTACCACCAATAGTTGTGTTGTGTGTAAATCCATATCGGTTATATTTGTATTATCAGAAAATAAAATTTTACATTTAACAAAAATACCTAAATTTAAAACAAAAAATAGTTACAAAGCCAATTTAATATGATTAACAAAAAACGCTGCCAATGGGCACACAACCAACCCCAAATATATGTTGATTACCACGACAATGAGTGGGGTGTACCGGTTTATGACGATAAAAAACTATTTGAATTTTTAATTTTAGAAGGGGCGCAAGCCGGCCTTTCGTGGCTGACAATATTAAAACGCCGAGAGGGCTACCGAAAAGCTTTTGCCGATTTTGATGTGCAAAAAGTTGCAAAATTTACCAATGCAAAAGTTGAAAAACTTATGCAAGATACCGGAATAATAAGAAACCGCCGTAAAATTGAGGCAGCCATAAAAAATGCCCGCATTTTTATTGAAATTCAACAGGAGTTTGGTTCGTTCAGTAAATATATTTGGGGTTTTACTGATGGAAAACCGATTCAAAACAGGTTTAAGACTTTTACAGAGATACCTGCAAAAACCAAACTGTCGGAAAAAATATCAAAAGATCTGAAAAAACGTGGGATGAGCTTTGTTGGCCCAACCATAATTTATGCCCATATGCAGGCAACCGGAATGGTAAACGACCATGAGGCAGATTGCTTTAGGTACTGCGAAGTAAAAAGTTTATAATTTTTTTTAACCTAAATTGAGTGATTTGGAATAAAAAAGATTGCCAATGCTGTGGTACAAAAAGGAATTCATAAAATTTGAATCCACCTTGTTGGTGATAGAGAATTTTTGAACTTTCTTTTTGTGCTGCATGATTGGTGATATTTAAAGTTCGGAATCGCTCAATTTAGGTTTAATTTAATATTAAATGAAACCAACCATGTTGGAGATAATTATTTTTAGCACACAAATAAATGATTATAATGCCTAATAACCAATGTATTACAAATTTACAAACATATGAAAAGCAAGAATAACTGTTTAATTGCACTTGTTAACACAAACGACAACATAGTAGGATACGGCGATAAGCTAAAAGTGCACAAAAATGGACTTTTACACCGTGCATTTTCAGTTTTTATATTTAATAAAAAGGGCGATATGCTCA
>CAYQPP010000251.1:0-5560 GCA_964419235.1 uncultured Bacteroidales bacterium | reverse complement strand
CTTTTAATAGTATTTTGCAAAACTGCATTACGTAACACCGCCCTCTGGGCGGTAATTACAATCGCCCGGAGGGCGGTGTTACAAGCGCATGTAATTCGTGGACAAACCATCTAAAATTTACCAGCTTTAGAAACCTTTGAATATGCCACAGCGGTTAAAGTAATAATTAATGCCACCGACACATAAACAAAGCTTGGGATTGGAACAGGGTCGCCACCTGCATACGAATGTAGTCCCGACAAATAATAGTTAACGCCAAAATAGGTCATTAGCACCGAAAAGAAAGCATATACCGACATGGTATTAAATGCAAATTTTCCTTTTACGCCCGGTATCATACGTGCATGGGTAACAAAAGTATAAACAATCATGGTTATCAGGCTCCATGTCTCTTTAGGGTCCCAACCCCAGTAGCGCCCCCAGCTTTCGTTAGCCCAAACGGCACCTAAAAAAGTACCTATGGTTAAAAAATAGAGCCCCAGTATCAATGTCCTATGGTTTATTTTTGTAAGTGAGTTTATGGTGTCTTCAATTCTGTTAAAATTATTCTTATTTTGTATAATGGTTAATATAAGGTTTATAATGCCTAAAATTGCCCCAAGCCCCAAAAACCCATAGCTGCCGGTTATTACCGATACATGCACGGTTAGCCAATATGATTTTAGCACAGGCACAAGGTTTGTTATTTCGGGGTCCATAAAGCTTAGGTTTGCAACCATAAGCGTAAAACCTGCCAATACTGCTGTGGCAGATAGCGCCAACAACGACTGCCTGCTAAAAATAAGCCCTGCAAGCAATGTTATCATCGAAATAAATACCATACTTTCGTATCCATTGCTCATGGGGGCATGGCCTGCAATATACCACCGTGCGGCAAAACCGAGAACATGAACGATAAATGCTGCAAGTATAATTGCAAAAAAGGTGTTCGAAACCCACTTGGCAACTCCTTTGCCCGAAATAATGCCACCTATAAGGATAAACAAAAACAGCACGCCCGTAGTGGCATAAAGCGGAAAAAGCTTTTTAAACACATTCCACTTATAATATTTTACCTCCATGCTTATCTTAAAGTCAGATGGTAATTCGTATCCCGAGTATTTTTGTTGGTACTCTTCAATGCCTTTCATATAATCGTCGGCTTGGGCATAATTACCGGTATGTGCCGCACTCTCTAATGCATGAAAATAGGAGGGGAGTATGTTTACTAAAAAGGACGAATCGCTGCTGTTTTTTGCCAAAAGCGATGTTTCGTGCGCTGCATGCCATTTATGGTTGTCGGAGTTGGGTACAGGGAAAAGCTTAAGGTAGCTGCCCGAAAAAATAGAGTAGCAGATATTCAGCCGCTCATCGGCTTTAATTACAGCTTTGTCAAATTTGCTCTGTTTTCCGGGTGGAATGTTATATGCCCTTTCAACCAGCCGTTTTAGTTTATAGCCCGTTGCCGGCGATATAAAATTGTTATATGCCGCATAATTGTTGTGCAGCCCCAAGTATTTTTGGAGCTCGCGGTTTGTTATTTTTATTAATGGCATATCCATCCAGTATTTATAATCCAAATTCATCTCTAAAAATACCTGAACAGGGTTTAGGTTGAACATTTTTTCTTTGCGCGAAAGTTTACGCAGTAAATCTGATGCAAAAGTATAAACGGGCTCTGTACGCCCTTTGCTGTCTTGAATTAGCAGTTTGCCAAATTTTTCGGCATGCCCAACCGACACGTAATTTTTTGTTGCCGTGCTATTTTTTGCATCAGCAAAAGCAGGTTTTGAAATTGCAAAAGCAATAAAGCCTATAAGTATAGCTGCGCTTTTTTGTGCCGATGCCTTGCGCAAAAAACTGTTTTTGTTGACCATTGACATAACAATACCCAAAAAAAGCAAAAAATACCCTATATAGGTTGTTGTAGTGCCCAACGAGTCGTAGTTTACCGATAAAACAGTTCCTTTTTCGTCGTTGTCGTACGACGATTGGTAAAAGCGGTAACCCTCTGTTTTTAATATATTGTTCATGTAAATATGAAAAGGCTCGGCATCTTTGCCGGGTTTCAAAACATCAACATAACTTGAAAAAGATGATGGGCTCATTGAGCCGGGGTATCTTTTTATCTCAAAATTATTGAGGTGCAGTTTAAATGGCAGTTCAATAATCTGGTTGCCAAAATTGGCTTCGAGTTTAATATTGCCAAAAAACAGTTCGGTATTATTGGGGTTTGCGTTGCCATAGTCCCATAGCGTTAGGCTTTGTGTTTTTTGTTGGCTTTTAACGGTAAAAATATACACAGGGTTCCCTGTTCGGCTATTTATATTTTCATTGGCAAACGGTGCAATTATGGCCTCGGGAAAAATTTCTTGAACAATAATATTATAGATACCCGAATTGTATAGTTTTTTTAGGCTTACGGGCATAATGCCAACATTGGGTTCAGTTACTCTGTTTGAATCGCCGGTGGCTTCATTAACGGCATGTTTTCCGCCAATATAAATCGAGTCGCCTATTTGGGTAAAATAGATATCGGCGTCAGGGTTGTTTTTGTCAAAAGCAACGGTAGTGCTGCCAAAGGTTTTTGTGTCTCCTTTTGAAATATAGGTAAAGCCGCTATAACTGCCTCCCGACAGTATAAATTTGAGCGTGGTTTTGCCACCCTCAACAGGCATGGCTTTCTCAACGGCATTGGCGTAATAGTGTTTTAATGTTATCTCAAGCTTATTGCCGCCAATATTTATTTTTTTGTTAAACCCCGACTTTTTAAGCACCTTGTCTTCAGCCCAATTAAAATATTCAGCCTTGTCATTTTCAATTAGTTTAATGTTTAACGATTTGTTTTGGGTAACAATTGCCGACGACGACTCTCCCTCGCGTATATGCATCATGCCGTCGTACCCGAAATATCGCGTAAAGGCTGCGCCCAAAATCATTACAATAAATGCTATATGGAAAATAAAAATGGTAAGCTTTTGCCTTTTGTATAGTTTGCGTTTAAATATGCTGCCAATCAGGTTAATTGAAAAAAGCACAAAAAGCAGCTCAAACCAAAGCGAGTTGTAAACCGTTTGCCTTGCTGCCTCGGCTCCAAAATCATTTTCGATAAACGTTGCGGCGGCCATGGCAATAAAACCTGTTAATAGAATTGCACCCATTGTTATAGGCGATATAATGATATTCAGTATTTTTTTCATGTGTTTATAAATTTGTAACCAGTTGGTTATTAAGCATTATAATCATTCACTTGTGTGCTAAAATAATTATTTCCAACATGGTTGGTTTCATGTGTTTTATATTATTTAAGAATTTTCTTTATTTTGAGTTTATAAACTCGTTACTCGTATAGCCTGCCCCTAATTTATTTCGGATAGGGTTACCCCTAATACTTTATTTTGCCGTAAATTTAGTATTAAAATCGATAAACAATAATTTAAAAATTGTCTTCTCACTACAAAAAAAGCATAGGCTTTTTAAATTATACCGATAACAGTAAACACTATATTTGTTTTTTTGTTGCTAAATCGAAACCTTTTTCTGATTTTTGGGGCATTATAAAACCAAGTGAAGTGAATTCAAGAAGAAAAAAAAAGAAGCCGTCGTTTTTTAAGAAGCTAATAATAATTGTTGTTGTTGGCAGCACCGTTTTTATAGGTTTAAAAGTTTATAATTTGTACAAAGGCATAAAACAGCCCAACGTAAACCTAAATACCGATAAGCCCGCATATATTTATATACCGACAGGGGCCGGTTATAAAGATGTGATAAATATTTTGTACACCAACAACTTAATAGTCAACAGGTCGTCGTTTGAATGGGTAGCCGAAAAAAAGAACTATGCAAACAATGTAAAGCCGGGCAAATACAAAATATCGCCAAACCTAAGCAATAATGCATTGATAAATTTATTGCGCAGCGGAAGGCAGGAGTCTGTAAAACTTGTATTCAATAAAATAAGGACAAAAGAGCGTTTTGCGGGGATAATTGCAAAACAGATTGAGGTTGACTCGGCAAGCTTAATTAAAAAGCTGTACGATAAAAAGTACCTTAAAAAGTATAATAAAAGTGTTGAGACGGCAATGGCGCTGTTTATACCAAACACCTACGAGTTTTATTGGAACACCGGCATTGAAGGCTTTATGGAACGTATGTTTGTTGAATACGAGCGGTTTTGGACTAATAAAAGATTGAAAAAGGCAAAAAACCTTAATATGCTGCCCGATGAAGTAATCACATTGGCATCAATTGTTGAAGAAGAGACCATAAAAAATGATGAAAAACCGTTAGTTGCGGGTGTGTATATTAACCGCATAAAAAAAAGGATGCGCCTGCAGGCCGACCCCACGGTACGTTTTGCAGTAGGTGATTTTGAGATAAAAAGGATTTTAAATAAGCATCTTGGGGTTGACAGCCCATACAATACATATAAATATGCAGGGTTGCCGCCAGGTCCAATATGCATTCCTTCAATATCGAGCATTGATGCCGTTTTAAATTACAAAAAGCATAGCTATCTGTACTTTTGCGCAAAAGACGACTTTTCGGGCTATCATGCTTTTGCAAAAACATTGAGGCAGCATAATCAAAATGCCGAAAAATACCGCAAAGCTTTAAACAGGAATAGGATTTATAGGTAATAGCCACGGGGATAATCAACTTTAAAAAATTTCTTTATTTTTACAGATACTATCTGCGATTAGAGAGTTGGGCGTAAATGAAAAATTGGTAGAAAATTGCATTCTACGGATTAATATTATATATTTGTACGTATAAAATATAATTCAAATGGACACAAAACTTACGTTAAAGCTCGATAAATTTGTAATTGAACAGGCAAAAGAATATGCATCTTCTCATAAACGAAGTTTGTCGAGAATAATTGAAGCTTACTTAAAAACATTAATAACTCAGAATAAAAAGAAAAAGGAAGATGATTTTGAAATTTCGCCATTTGTAAAAAGCATGTCAACAGGGGTTAAAATCCCAGCAGATATAGATTACAAATCTGAATATTTATATCACATGACAGAAAAATACAAATAATATGAAAGCATTTATTGACACTAATGTGATGCTTGATTTTTTAGGTGAACGCGAACCATTTTATCTTTCTTCAGCTAAAATAGCAACATTAGCAGACAAAGGGAGGATAGAAATTATAGTATCTGCATTATCATATGCAACAGTAAGTTATTTTCTCACAAAATTTGAAGGGGTAGAAAAGACAAGAGAAAAGCTCAGGAAATTTAAAGTTATCTCAACAATATGCGAACTTGACGAGAAAATTATCGAAAAAGGATTAAATTCTGATTTTCCTGATTATGAAGATTCCTTACAATATTTTAGTGCATTAAAAAAAGATTGTGAAGTCTTGATTACAAGAAATGCCAAGGATTTCAAAAAAGCTGAAATACCTGTTTTAACACCGGATGAATTCTTGAATAGCATAAAAAAATGAATACTTTGAGTGTCGCAACTTACGACGACTGAGCCTATAATTTATCAGCGACAATACGCAGTCTATCTGCAAAGTCAATCAAAGCATCTTGTAGTTGTTTGCGTTCATCATCGGTAAAGC
>CAYQPP010000250.1:0-5585 GCA_964419235.1 uncultured Bacteroidales bacterium | reverse complement strand
GTTGCCTACGGTACGGCTTTAACAATAAATTAAAACTTAACATAAATTATTTTTTAACTTTTTAAAAATATTTTAAAATGGAAAACAACGTAATAATAATAGGAATATTTGCAATTATAGGTGCTGGGGTTTTTGCCACCATATTATTAAAGGCAATATTTAAGAAAACAATTGTTGCAACAGTTGGGATACTATTTTTAGTATGCTGCGATTTAATTGCAATTTTTGCTTTTTTTGTGGGCTCAACAGGACTGCATAATCTATTTTGGGGTGTGCCGGCCTCAATATTGGTACTATTTATAACCTATTACCTGCTTTCGCGCTTTTTACAGTTGCCTCTTAAAAAAATGACTGAAGATATTGAAATTATTTCTCTCGGCAACCTTACCATTAAAGACGATGAGGCCATCTCAAAACGTACTGATGAGTTAGGACAGATAAGCAGGTCGGTAAATATATTGAAAGACAAATTATCTGACATCATCAATACAATAAAATTATCATCGGTGCAGCTTAACGATGCCAGCATGGAACTCAGTTCGGGGGCAGAACAGCTTTCGCAAGGCACCAACGAGCAGGCGGCTTCGGTTGAGGAGGTTTTGTCGTCAATAGAGGAGATGTCGTCGAATATTACACAAACAGCCGAAAACTCAAGCTCAAGTGCAAAAATCACACAAGATTATGCCGAAGTAATGCGCAACGGTTTTAAATCGGTAAAAGACTCCGAAACAAAAATATTAGAAATATCAAAAGAGATATCGATTATTAATGATATTGCTTTTCAGACAAATATACTGGCATTAAATGCCGCAGTTGAAGCAGCTCGTGCCGGCGAACAGGGCAAAGGTTTTGCTGTGGTAGCATCAGAGGTTGGCAAATTAGCCAAAAACAGCCGAAACGCATCTGAAAAAATACAATCGCTATCAGAACAGAGCGTATTGAGCATTATTGATACTGCAAATATATTTGAAAAGGCTGCACCCGATATGGAGAAGTCATTATCATTGGTACAAGAGATTTCGGCAGCAACATCGGAGCAGAGTTCCGGAACAAATCAAATAAACATGGGTATTAACCAGCTTAACGAAGTTACACAACAAAATGCAGCAAGCTCTGAGGAGATGGCTAATAAGGCAAGCGAGCTTACTCAAATTGCAAACAAACTACTTGAAGATGTAAGCTACTTTAATACAGGAAAATAGAATTATAATCTATCAAAGGTTTACTATATAAATATTTATTTAAACGTTTTATCTGTTAACCTAAAGAATTAATAATTATTTGACAACCATCAGATGACTGCAACGCATTATTGGCAAGTCATCTGATGGTTTTATTTTATATTAAAATATTGTGTTTCGCAGTAAGCTGCAAAAAAAATTACCCATGGCTTGACACACTCCTGCTCTATGTATGTAAGTAAGCTTAAACTGAAAGTACGCTAAAGCTCACTAATTATTAAATTTGTATGCATACACCCGAATTAATTTGAGTATTATCCACATAAGAATAAGAGGCTGTCTAAAAAGAAGAAATCAAATTATATTAAAGACCTAACAAGTTTGGTATGGTTTGCAAGTAAAACCAGTCTTGCCAATACAAATTGCATAACCAAAGTTAAAAAGCTGCCGTTAGCAAATTAATATCCTGAAAAGGAAGCCCAAACCTGCTGCCGATACGCTCTTTTGTTAGCACGCCGTTGTAAATATATATGCCCGACCGTACTCCGGCATGATATTTTATTAGTTGGTTTATTCCGCCCGATTCACCCATTTCGCGAATTATATTCCCCAATAAATTGCTTAATGCGTATGATGCCGTTCGGGCAACGCGCGATGGTATGTTGGGCACGCAATAGTGCACAACGTTGTGTTTTTGATAAACTGGTTTTTTAAAACTTGTTATTTTTGAAGTCTCAAAACACCCGCCGTGGTCAATGCTTAAATCAATAATTACCGAATATGGTTTCATCTGTTTTACTGCTTCTTCGTTAACCATAAAGGTATGTATATCATTTTCGAAAGGTATGGCTCCAATTACCACATCGGCGGTGCGCAACGCTTTGTATATTACGCGTGGCTGTAAAATCGACGTAAAAATGCGTGTGCCCAGCCTTTGTTGAAGTTCCCTCAGCTTATTTACCGAACAATCGTAAACTTTTACACTTGCACCCAAGCCTATGGCTGTACGTGCTGCAAATTCGCCGGCAGTTCCGGCACCCAAAATAACAACATCGGTGGGGCTTACTCCGCTTATGCCGCCCAACATTTCGCCTTTACCGTTGTTTGCATTGCTTAAATATTCGGCGGCTATAAGTATTGATGTGCTTCCGGCTATCTCCATCATACTTTGTACAACCGGAAAAATATTCTCTTTTTTGTCCATCAAATATTCGTAGCCGACAGCAGTAACTTTTTTTTGCAACAGTTTTTTAATATAACCTTGTGTTTGGGTAGCAATCTGAAATGAGCTGACAATAACCTGATTACCTCGCAAAAGGTCAATCTCCTCTTCGTTTAATGAAGCAACTTTAATAATTATATCGCTGCTATAAATCTCTTTTTTACTTTCAACTATTAAGCCTCCAACCTCGCTATACATTAAATCGTCAAAATTAGCCTCTTTTCCGGCGCCTTTCTCAACAATTACATCGTGTCCGGTATTAATCAACAATTCAACGGCATGTGGTGCTAACGCAACTCTGTTTTCGTCGTTTGCCCACTCTTTTGCAACGGCTATCCTAAGGTTTTTTTTCTTGTTTCCAATCTCCAGTATCTCCTCTTGTGGCATCAAATTCTCTTTTCGGAGAGGAAATCCGAGGTTTTCAGTATTGCCCATCATATTTTGTAGATATTGATTATACGATAAGCGAAGTTAAAGTAAAATGGCGGTTTTAGCAACAAGGCAAATCAAAATACAAAAAAAAGAGGCTGTTTAAAAAGAAAAACTTTGAATAATACCATTGGTTTCTCTTTATATACAGCCTCGATTCAGCTTACAAAAATTCGGCAAACAAAATTTGTTTATGCCGAGTTTGCTTATTTGTTTATTCCAAAACTATTTTCTTTGTATAGTTTTTATTATTAACCGTTAAGTTAACAAAGTAAATACCTTTTGGATTACCTTTTAAATCAATAACCTCTTTATTGTTGGTAATTACCTTTTCCATCACAATTTTTCCATTAATATCAACCAAAGTAAAATTAACCTGTGGTATATTGTTGGCAATCGATAAATGAAGCATCCGTTTAGTTGGATTCGGGAAAAGCGTAACAGTCAATTCGTTATTGTCGGCAATGCCAACCATAATAAGAATAACATCAACAGAAACATCTTGGTCAACAACGCTTACTGCCCCTTCATAATTTTCATAACTGCTTTTTGTTATTACATATGATTCATTATTTACGGCCGGTATTCCATTAAACAGAGCAACCCCATTATCATTGGTTGTTCTAACAATATTCATAAAGCTAACCGATGCATCGCTAATTGTTTCGCTTTCGGCATCAGTAACATTAAAAGTTACTTTATATGTTGGCTCAGCTTCAATAGTAAAATATACGTAATAGTTAAGTATTGTAGAATTGTCTTCGGCTGTTACCTTGATTTTTGCTACCAAACTTGTTTGCGTTGCCTGTGTAATATTAACCGTGGCATCGGCTTGGTTGGCTGTTGCCGATACAACAGGCATTTCGGTTGTTCCACTTGGCAACATAACCGTATAGTCAAAAATATTAGCATCAAAACCATCTACCGTTGTGTCATCAATTTTTAAATCGCTTAAGGTGGCATCGGTTGATATAGAAAATTTTACATCAATTTTTTCGTTTGTGCTAACCGAAACGTTTCCCTCAACATTGGCAAAACCTTCTGTTGTTACTTTATAATCAAGCAAGGTGCTCGATACTGTTTTAAAAAATGATTCGCCTGCAAAATTTGTTGTCAACTCGGCGTTGCCTAACTCAACAATTGCATTAGAAACAGGTTGGTCGCCATCATCGGTAACCGAGAATAAAACTGTAAATAACGAGTCAACATAAACATCATCAATACACCAAAAGCCGCTGTTGCTGCCTGTAAATTTCCATTTGAATTGTACTTGCGGCTTGCCTGCTACTTGTGCCGAAACATCTTTCACAAAAAACTCGGCGGCGTTTGAATTACCCGTGCTCTCTCCCCACTCTTGAATGGCAGCCCATGTTGCACCATTGTCGGAACTATAAAGCAAACCGGCTTTGGCTCCGGCAGCAAATTTAAAATAGTGCTCAAATGACAAATTTACGGTATCGGTATTCGAAAAATCGAATACGGGGGTTATTAAGTCGGCATCTTGTGTTTTGCCGTCGCCATAATATTCACTATTAATAAGTGCAAATCCGTTTGCGCTTGTTGTTGATGTAAACTCAACCGAGCCTTCGTTATTAAACTGCCATGCCATGTCATTCCCTAAATTATCAATATTACTCCAGCATGAAGGAAGGGTGTCGGAATTAAACTCTTGGGCAAATGGCAAAAACGAAATTGAGCCGTCGCAGTTTGTGGCAAAACTAATTTCGCTGCTATAACCCGTACCCGCCTCGGTAACGGCATAAGCTTTAATAAAGTAGTACGACGAGGCATCTAAGCCGGTAATTTTAAGCCCATATTCGCCCACATTTGCAGCCGGCGAGGTAGTTGCTTTTTTTACACCATAATTACCCATCTCAACATTTGACGATTTGCCATAGATAAAACCGCTTTCAATTACATTAAAACCGCCTGCCGATTCAATTTTTGCACCTGCATAAGCCGATGTATTCAAAACAGTATCAACAAAAATAGAGTTTACAGTTGGGACATTGGGTATTACCAACGGAGTTTCCCATAAACCACGTCCATAAGTAGCAGCACGTAATTTACATTTGCTGATGTCGTTATTATAATAAATTTCAAGCTCTCCAATTTTGGCGCTCGGCATGCCGTTGCTATAAAAAACCCATAAATTATCGCCATCTTTAAAAAACACGCCGGCCTCGGTTCCTACATAGAGTAAAACTTTATCGTTATAATTATTATCTTGAACAATACTGTTTGCGGGTATTTCCGGCAATCCTTCCGAAATGTTGTTCCATGTTGCCCCACCATCGGTCGATTCATAAACACTATTGTTGTCAAACTCTCCCAATGATACCCAAAGGGTGTTTGGGTCGTTGTTTTTTACAGCAATATAGGTTATGAAATTACCTGGCAACCCGCTTGATATATTTTCCCAATCGGTACCGCCGTTTTCAGTTTTGTAAAGCGTTGAACCTCCGCTAATATATAATGTGTTGTTATTTGAAGAGGCAATAGCCATTGCCCTAATTTTTTTCGATACATTTAGGGATGATATTTTTGTCCAACTATTTCCCTTATTGGTTGTTTTCCAAACATCGGAGTAACCTGCATATAATGTGTTATGATCAACAGGGTCAATAATATATGGCGTAACCCATGCACCATAACCTGCACCATCAGGTTGAATGCTGGTACTGTTACTCCAATGGTCAGTTGTACGAACAATATAACCATTATAGCTTGACGCATACTGTGTATTATTGTCG
>CAYQPP010000249.1:0-5593 GCA_964419235.1 uncultured Bacteroidales bacterium | reverse complement strand
TAATTTAAAATAATTTTTAACTTTTAGTTTAAAAGTTTTATTTATGTTTTTACTACCAGCTTTGCTTAATGCAGGCGGGTAGTTTTAAATACACTCCTTTTTATAATATTTAACTATCGTTTACATTCTTTATATGTTTAATTTTCGACACATAATAATTTTATACTCATTTTTCACCCTCTCTTATTTAAGCATTACAGGCTGTAACGATAATAATAATCTTATTCCCGATAATGATACTACTGTTACCGACACAACACACAAAAAAAACGTTTCAAACCTAACATTAACCCAAAGCGTTAACGAAAATATTGCTACACTAACAGCAACCGCCACAAATGCAAACAGCTATTCATGGGATTTTGGCAATGGCGACACCGGCAGTGGAGAGTCAGTTCAAGTTACTTACAGAGCCTTGGGTAATTATTGGGCAAAATGCACTGCAATTGGAACCACCGACAGCCTTATCGACTCAATAAAAGTAACTATTAAACCCAAACCCGAATTTCTTTATAAAGAACCACAACGCCCATTCCCACAGCACCAACAGTACTACTCCGAAGTAATTATGCCTAATGTAGAACAATCCGTTATGGATGCCAAGGTAATCAGCTTTTACCGCCAATGGCGCAACAAATACCTTAAAACGTTCCACGACTCAATGGCTTACGTTCATTATACATTAGAGTACTCCGTAGGCAATGCAATATCATGCTCCGAAGGCCACGGCTTTGGCATGGTAATAACAGCACTTATGGCAGGCGCCGACACAACAGCATATAACGACTATATAAAACTTTACCGTTGGTACGATAACCACCGCAGCCACATAAACCCAAGCCTTATGGCATGGCAACAAAACAGCTCGGGACAAAACTCATCGGGGGCCGATTCAGCCACCGACGGCGATTTAGACATTGCCTACTCGTTATTACTGGCACATTACCAATGGGGAAGCAATGGCGATGTTGACTTTTTAAACGAAGCAAAAAAAATAATTGAAGCAATATATAATTCAGACATTAGCCCAACATACAAATTTACCGAACTCGGCGACTGGGTAAATAGCGGTAAATATTCGCGTAGCACACGCTGTTGCGATTTTATGATTGACCATTTAAGGGCATTCAAAAATGAAACAAACAACCCTAAATGGGACGAGATAATAGATACCACTTACAATGTTATTTCATACGTAGCCGACAGCATAACAGGGCTTTACCCCGATTTTGTAATTGTTGAAGATGGCAAATTTAAACCATGCCCACCAAACTTTCTCGAAGGCCCCAACGACGGCGACTACTATTTTAATTCATGCAGAGCCCCATGGCGCATAGCCACCGACTATATTGTAAACGGCGACACACGCGCACTACAAGAACTAACAAGGCTTAACCGCTGGATTATTGAAAAAACCGACAACAAACCATATAAAATTAAAGAAGGATATAAATTAAACGGCACTCAACTCAGCAGCTGGAGCGACATGGCATTTACATCACCATTTGGCGTATGCGCCATGGTTGACAACGAAAACCAACAATGGTTAAACGACATGTGGAGCCAAATAAATTCAGAATCGTTAAACAGCGGTGCATATTTTGGAAACAGCATTAAAATGATTTGCCTAATAACAATGTCGGGCAATTGGTGGAAACCTCAAACTAAATAAAAGAGTTATTTTATGAAAACAATTTTACAATATGCTGTAATTACATTTTTTTGGATAAGCACATTTATTGCAACAGCCGGATGCAATAAAAATACCGATAATGTAACTCCTAATAATAATGACACTATTAACGATACTACAATTAACGACACAATAGATGATGACACAATAGTATTACCAAACAAATCATTTGGTGCTGGTTTTAGGTACTCATACTATGGACCTGAATATAACCCAGGCGATGAATATTGGTGGAAAATTGGAACTAAAATAGCCTCCGATTTTGGAAAAAATGCCACGCCCGAATGTGTATGGATACTTGGTACGTTACAGTCAGAAGGTGTTTTCCTTAACTTTCCGACAGAAACCAATGCCGATTATATAAGCTGGGCAAATACCGATAGAAACGAAGAAATTTTTTGCCACTTTGATACGTTGGGCTACAAAGTATGGCTACAAGTTGAACCGGGGTTTGCAAATGTTGACACCTTAATTAATTTAATATTAACAAGGTACTCGCACCACAAATGTGTTGAAGGAATTGGCGTTGATGTTGAATGGTATAAATCAACCGACCCCGACGAAGGAGTAGCCGTAACAGATGAAGAAGCTGTTAGGTGGGTACAAGCTGTACGTAGTTTCAACCCAAACTATAGAGTATTTTTTAAACACTGGCTAATAGAAAAAATGCCCGAAACCGAACGCGATGGCATTGTGTTTATTAACGACAGCCAAATGTTTGAAGAAATGGCCGACATGGTAAGTGAATTTAAAGAGTGGGGAAAAGCATTTACCCCCGCAAAAGTTGGATTCCAATACGGATACCCTTATGATAAAAAATGGTGGGGTGCATTTGATGACCCGAATGTAACCATTGGTACTAAATTGTTAAATAAAATACCAAATACCGAATCACTATTTTGGGTCGATTTTACATTATTAGAAGTTTATCCGCCTAACGAAATAAAATGAAAGCTTTAAATTCCATATTAATAATATCAATAATTGCAATAGTAATTGCATCATGCAATAGCAATTTAAACAACGCCAATAAACAAATTATAGGCGTTAAAGCATATGAAGTGCCAACCGATATTAATGCAACGCTAAATGAGTGGAAAGAGTTGAATTTTAATACCGTATTTATAAGTAAGGAGATTGCTTTAAATACTGAATTTGTAACAAAAGCTAAACAAAATAACATAAAGCTGTTTTTAATTGCCCCTATATTTTATAATCCCGATGCATTACAAAAACACCCCGAATGGTATGCCATAAAAAGCAATGGCAAAAAAGCACAAGCCGATTGGGTTGAGTTTGTATGCCCGTCGCAAACAGAATATATACACCAATTAACCGACAGTTTAAAAAATTTAGTTAAAAACACCAAGGTTGACGGCATAAGCTTAGACTTTATAAGACATTTTTTGTATTGGGAGATGGTAACACCACAAACAAACCCCGATTCAATTCCAAATACATGCTTTTGCGAAAAATGCGTTAATGAGTTTGAAAAAAAATATGGCTTAACCATTCCAAAAAACAATACAATTGAGGTATCAAACTTTATTATAAGCAATTATAACAATGAATGGACTGAATTTAAACAGTGGCAAATTGAAAGCACGGTAGCATATTTGGTTAACGAAATAAAAAAAACCAACCCCGATATAAAAATCAACCTGCATGCAGTGCCTTGGTTAGTAAGCAACTATAATGGCAGCATATACTCTAAGGCAGGGCAAAATATAAAAAACCTGTCAAAATATGTCGATTATATTTCACCCATGCTGTATCACCATATGACACACAATTCAACCATGTGGATTAAACAAACAATTGATTCAATGAACAGGTACGCACCCGACAAAATTATACCAAGCATTCAGGTTTTAAAAGAGTATAGAACTGCCGGGATTTCAGATAAAGAGTTTGAGGAATCATTAAATAATTCACTTGCTAAACCATCGCTCGGAGTAATATTATGGTCGTGGGATCAGCTAAAAACATCAAAAAGTAAAAAACAGATAATTAAAAAACAGATAAAATAACATTATTAAATTTTAGTTTAGGTTTATATTAATTATATGATAAGTGTTGCAGCACATCTGCAACACTTACATATAAACCAAACTAACCAAAAAAAAACAAAATGAGACTAATTGTTCAAAATGACTATAAAAACGCCTCAAAATGGACGGCTAATTATATTGTAAAAAAAATATTGAAGTATAAACCCACAAAAGAGAAACCATTTGTGCTGGGCTTACCCACAGGCTCCTCTCCTATTGGCGTTTACGAAGAGCTGATAAACCTTTATAAAAAAGGGGTTGTGTCGTTTAAACATGTGGTATCATTCAATATGGATGAATATGTGGGTATTCCTCAAGAACACCCTCAATCGTATCACTCATTTATGGAAAATACCTTTTTTAAGCATGTTGATATTATTGAAGAAAATACCAACATATTAGATGGCAACGCAAATGATTTAATTGAAGAGTGCAAAAGATACGAAGCTAAAATAAAATCGTATGGTGGAATTCGCCTGTTTCTTGGCGGCATTGGCCCCGACGGTCACTTGGCATTTAACGAGCCGGGGTCTTCTCTTGCATCACGTACACGTATAAAAACACTAACCGAAGATACTAAAATTGCAAACTCGCGCTTTTTTAATAACGATATCAGCAAAGTGCCATCAACCGCGCTAACCGTAGGCGTTGGCACAATTTTAGATGCCCGCGAAATTGTTATTATTGCCAGCGGCATTCAAAAAGCTGTTGCAATAGAGCATGCTATTGAACGCGGCGTTAACCATATGTGGACGGTAAGTGCATTACAGCTTCACAATAAAGGACTTATGATTTGTGATGAGGAGGCTGTGAGCGAGTTAAAATACAGAACCGTAAAATATTTTAAAGATATTGAATCAGAAAATCTCAATCCTGATAGCCTTCTTGAAAAAAAGTAATATAAAATGAAATACAATTCGATACAGATGAACGCAGAATATACAATTGGAGTAGATTTGGGGGGAACAAACGTTAGAGCCGGCTTAATTGATAACGGTAAGGTGATAAAACATGCTTCATCAAAAATACCGCAAACCGAAACCGACGAAAAACAAGTATTACAATGCATTATTGATACTATTCACGAGGTTTTTGTTCCAAATGTAACCGGTATAGGCATAGGCATACCCGGGCTTTTCGATCAACAAGCCAACATTGTCCATTCGGTAGTAAATATCCCGAGTTTTAACTCGGTCCCTTTACAGAGAATTTTAAGCAACCGCTTTAATGTTCCGGTTTTTATCAATAACGACGTAAACTGCTTTGCCTTGGGCGAAAAATATTACGGCGTAGGCAAAAAATATAAAAACATGGTAGGCCTTTCACTCGGCACCGGCATGGGCGTTGGTATTATATCGGGCAACAAGCTGTTTGAAGATGCAAACGGTGGCTCAGGCGAATTTGGAGAAGTTCCGTACTTAGATGCCAACTTAGAAGCCTATTGCAGCGGGCAGTTTTTTAAAAGGTCGCTCAACAAAACCGGCGAAGAGGTTTATCAACTGGCAAAAAATGGCGATAAAGAGGCACTTGAAGCATTCAAACAGTTCGGGAAACACTTAGGCAATGCAATTAAAATAGTTCTGCTTACGCTCGACCCCGAGGCAATTGTAATAGGCGGCTCAGTTTCTCTGTCAAATGAATTTTTTCATGAACACATGATTGCAGAGATTCAGGACTTTGTTTTCAAAAAATCGGTTGACCGTTTACAAATAACATATGCAACCGAAAAATTCAGCCCTATACTTGGTGCAGCAAAGCTAATAGTAACATCGCCGGTAAACTCGGTGTTAAACTAAACCCCTAAAACTTTTTATTATATTACAACATTTATGCAAGTAATATAATAATA
>CAYQPP010000248.1:0-5625 GCA_964419235.1 uncultured Bacteroidales bacterium | reverse complement strand
CTAAAGAGACTGCAGCTGTTCTTGCAAACATAACGTCTGTTTGGGATAATTATTCTCCCAACCAATCCCTACGATATTCCTTTCTTGACACTGATTTTGAGCTTATGTATAGCGATGTTAAGCAGATGGGTAATATTTTCATGTGCTTTGCACTATTAGCTATTATTGTTGCTTGCTTGGGGCTTTTTGGTCTGGTTGAATTCATTACTAAAGCACGAATTAAAGAAATTGGCGTACGTAAAGTAAATGGAGCCAAAGTTTCGGAGCTAATGCTAATGCTTAACAGCGATTTTATTAAATGGGTAGCCATTTCTTTCTTTATTGCTACCCCCATTGCCTTTTACGCAATGACTAAGTGGTTGGAGAATTTCGCCTACAAAACCACAATAAGCTGGTGGATATTTGCCTTGGCAGGTATCCTGGCTATAGGAATTGCATTGGCTACTGTTAGTTGGCAAACCTTTAGGGCAGCAAGGCGCAATCCTGTTGAAGCCCTTCGATACGAGTAGGGAGAAGGACCGAAATCCCGATGTATTTTTCGTAAATTTTTAAGGAACGAAAAAAATCACAGAAAAAACAATCGGGGTGGAGGCATTGAGGTATGAGTAAAAAAGAAGTATATAATAAAAAAAACGTTCAAATATGAACTCATTTAAAATAGCCATTCGCAGATTGTTCAGAAAAGGAGAATATACCACAACTCGGGTTATATCTTTAGCAGCAGGACTTGCATTTGGTATATTGCTATTATCCGAAGTTTTTTACTACTATAGTTACGATAGCTTTTATAGTGATGCCAATAGGATTTACGTTGTTCACGAAAATTTTAAACAAGATAATTCATCTGATAAAATAATGAGCTACCCTAATGTGAGTGGCGCAATTGCACCCGGGTTAAAAGCCGAGGTCCCGGGAATTGAAGCAGCTTGCAGGTTAAATTCAATAGGCGAGAATGTTTTTTACACAAACGATAAAAAAAGCTATGAGGCTGATTTTTCATTGACCGATGAGCACCTTTTTGATGTTTTGCCCAGAACCATCGTTCAAGGAAAACCCGAAGATATATTAAAAATGCCCATGAACTGTATGATTTCTACCAAAATAGCAGATGAAATTGGCGGAGATGTTATTGGGAAAACAATTGCCTTAAAGAGATTCCCCGATAAGCAGCTAACCATTGCAGGAATTTTTGAAGCTTTGCCCGAAAATACAAACTACCATTATGATATATTAATTTCAATGGTTTCCACTAAAGAGTTTTCGGGTTGGGATGGCTCAACTAATTGGCTGGGGAACGATCGTTATTATGCTTGCGTTAAACTTGAATCGGGGGTTTATCCTGAAAATATTGCTTCTGCTGTACGCAAAATGCAAGAAAAACATCAAGACATTATAAAACTGGAGGAAGAGCAAGGAGGCATGGTTTTAAAATACTCCTTTAAGCCCATTAGGAATTTACATGCCAATAATGCAAAAGACATGATTATTATACTCAGTACTATTGCTTTTGCAGTTTTGTTTGTTTCGCTAATGAACTACATTTTGCTAACTCTTAGTGTGTTGGTGGGGCGTGCAAAAACTTCAGCCATACACAAAACTTGTGGGGCGCATCCTAAAAATTTACAACAACTGATATTTACTGAAACTTTTTTGTTGTTTTTTATTTCAATTGTAGGGGCTATCCTTATTATAATTGCAGTAAAACCTATGGCCGAATCGTATTTGAGGCATAGCCTTATTGCATCATTAAATGCATACGTAATTTGGCCATTATTGACCATTGTTGTGGTGTTGGTTATGGCAACCGGCTATCTGCCTGGGCGCTTCTTTTCTCGTATTCCCATAACAACAGCATTTCGTAATTACAAACAGAGAAAAAACAAATGGAAGCTGGCTTTGCTTTCTGTTCAATTTATTGGGGCTTCGTTTATTTTTACATTATTGATTATTGTTAGCATGCAATACAAAAACATGAAGAATGCCGACCACGGATACCGAACAAAGGGCGTTTACTATGGCTCAACCCGCGGCATGATTAGCAGTAAAATTAGTACCGTATTAAACGAATTAAGAAAAATGCCTGAAATTGAGATTGTTGGCTTAGGAAACGAACTGCCAACATATGTTGCCTCAGGAAACAACGTTTTTTCACTCGACGGAAAAAAAGATTTGTTTAATGTGGCCGATTTTTATAGAGCCGATGAGAATTATCTTTCAATTTTAAATATTAAAGCAAAAAAAGGACATAATTTTTCACCCGAAACGGCTGTTGAAAACGATTTGCTAATTAGCCAAAAAGGAGCTGAAATGCTAAAAATAAATAACGGGTGGAACGATGGGGTTGTAGGAAAACAGATTACCATAAGCGAACATGGATTGACTACAATATGCGGAGTTTACCCCGATTTTATTATCAACTCATTGGCATACCCCGATTTGCGGCCATCGGTATTTTTCTATTTGCCTGAACAAAAAGCAGAACAACATTTAAAAGAGTACCCTTCCTCATCATTTAATATTCTGATAAAGGTACATGATGATTTGCAGGCCGGAATGCTCAAAAAAATTACATCGGTTTTTAATTTGGCTATGTCGCAAAACGATGCTGTTATAATAAGTCTTGAAAACGAGCTGCAAAGTAATTACGACTCTGAAATGGGTTTCAGAAATGCAATGATGGCGGGTAATATTGTTATTATATTAATTACAGTAATTGGCCTGTTGGGTTATACAAGCAACGAGGTTGACAGGCGCAGAAAAGAACTGGCAATAAGAAGGATAAACGGAGCAAAACTGTTGGATATTTTGAGGGTTTTTGTTATTGATTTAGAATACATTGCTATTCCTGCTGTTTTTGTAGGGTTAATAGGGGCGTGGTTTACCCTTGATAAATGGATGCAGAATTTTGCCGCAAAAACACCGCTGCATTGGGGCATTTTTGCTTTTTGCAGCCTCTCAATATTACTCTTTGTAGCAATAATATCTTCAATCAGCTACTATTTTTCGGCCAATCAAAATCCGGTTAAAGCCTTGCACTACGAATAAATTAACATAATAAAAACATACAATTATGATTAAATACTACTTAAAAACCATTTTTATAAACCTTAAAAAATCGGGCAGGGTAACTGCTTTTAATATTTTGGGGTTGACAGTTTCGTTTGCAGCATTTATTATGCTTACTATTTATATTGTGAATGAGTTGACTTATGACAAAAACAATACTAATTATGAGAATATTTACCGCCTAAATTTGAGCGGTAAATATAATGGCTCACCATATATTACATCACATTTGCCAAACCCCTTGGCAGACCTGCTTTGTGAAAAAATACCGGAGTTGGAAAGCTTGTGCTCCTTTGCATACAGAAGCAGCACATTTGCCAAGCAAAACGATTTGTCAATTAGTTATACGTTGAATACCAAAGGGGTAGATTCAACATTTACAGATATTTTCACAATAAAAATTAAAAGCGGCAACCAACACCCATTGCAAGGGAGGAATAAGATAATTCTATCGGAAGAGGCTGCTGCTCGTATGTTCGGAAATGAAAACCCTATTGGAAAAACTATCCTACATAATTTTACCGAACCGTATTATATTGATGCCGTTTATTATAACTTGCCTAGCAATAGTTCGTTAAAAGATAATGATGCATTTTGCTCCTACCCAACAGATATTTGGATAAACGAATGGTCGGAGTGGAGTTTTACACACTTTTTTACCATAACGCCAAACACCGATTTTGAAGCACTTAATACAAGAATAAAAAAGTTGCCTACAATTATTGAGATGTTTGGTAACGATGAAGATATTGATAAAACCGTTTTTTCATTTACTTCGTTGGCAGGCATTCATTTTGATAAAGAAACAGGCAGTGGGAATAAAACTTTTGTCAATACCTTGATATTAATCTCTTTTCTTTTGGTGTTTATGGCATTTTTAAATTATTTGAATTTTGCTATTGCAAATGCTCCAAAACTTATAAAATCGGTAAATATCCGGAGTATTGTTGGTGAATCACGCAAGCGGTTATTGATTTTGTTTATTGTCGAATCGATGGGTGTAATATGCATATCGTTTATTTTTGCACTATTAATTTGTGTAATAGTAAACTTGAAAATGCCGAATCTTCTTGGGTTTGCAGTACAGTTTACACATTATAAATTATTGTTGTTTGGCATTTTTATTCTAATGGTAATTATCGGGGCAGTTGTTTCATTTTTTCCTTCTCATATAATAACTAAAGTTAAACAGGCTCAAGCATTAAAAGGGTTAGTCCCTTTTAATGCAAAAAACGGAAAAGTAAGTAAAATTTTAACGGTAGTTCAATATACATTTTCTATTATTTTAATAATTGGAATTCTATTTATCGAAAAGCAGATTGATTTTGTGAAGAATTACGATTTGGGCTTCGAAAAAGAGAATATTGTAGTTGTACAAACCTCACCTGATATAAGAAAGCAAGAGGGTGCTTTTGTTAATGAACTGCTTAAAAATCCTAATATAAGCTCTTATGCATTCTCACAGTTTACACCCGGCAATGTAGCTATGGGGTGGGGTCGAGACGTTGAAGGTAAAACGATAAATTTTAAGTGCTGGCCTGTTGATGAGCATTATTTGGATTTTATGGGTTTTGAGATAGTGAAAGGGAGAAACTTTTCAAACAACATTGAAGCCGATGAAAACAAATTTATTTTTAACCAAACAGCTATCAAAACATTCGGTTGGCAAAACAATGCCATCGGAAAGCTTGTTCCGGGATTTAGTTTTCAGGGAGAGCTTGTAGGGGTAGTTAAAGATATGAAATTTGCCTCGTTATATGAAGATGTTGAACCTATGGCTTTTTGGCTAACAAAAACACGCCACAATAAATTAAGCTTAAAAGTGTCAGGAACAGATGTGTCGGCTACCTTAAGGCATATTGAAAATACTTACAAAAAATTTGAAAAGAAATATGCGTTTAATTATCAATTTCTTGATAAAACTCTCGATGCACAATATAAAAATACCGAAAAGCAGGCAAAATTAATTTTGATTTTCTGTTTGATTTCTCTTTTTGTATCAATTATTGGCGCATTGGGCATGGTTCTGTTTTTATGCGAATATCGTATTAAAGAAGTTGGTATTCGTAAAGTAAACGGCGCAAAAGTATCTGAAATAATGCAAATGCTTAATAAGATATTCGTACAAAGCGTAGTAATAGCCTTTGTGTTGGCTGCACCTATTGCATATTACGCAATGAACAAATGGCTGCAAACTTTTGCCTACAAAACAGAGCTTAGCTGGTGGGTTTTTGCCTTATCTGGAGTTATTGCCTTGAGCATTGCTCTATTAACGGTAAGCTGGCAAACCTTTAGGGCTGCAAGGCGTAATCCGGTTGAAGCCCTTCGATACGAGTAGAGAGAAGGGTTGATGTGTTGAGGTATGAATAATGTAATTACTTAAACTCGTAACTATTAGGTATTTAACCTTAACAGTTGCGGAGTAATTATTTAATGAGCAAATGAAGTAAATTATGATAGATTTAAGACTGATTATTAGAGGTTTTGTAAGACAAAAGACGCACACATTACTTAGTTTTTTAAGTATTGCTATAGGGCTAATCTGTTTTTCATATATAG
>CAYQPP010000247.1:0-5639 GCA_964419235.1 uncultured Bacteroidales bacterium | reverse complement strand
TTAATCTCTTAATTACAATTATCTACAAAAAGAGTTTTATTTTTTTTAATTTCAGAGGGTGGGTATAGCCATTTTGTTATACTTACTCTGATTCATCAGGGTGTTAATCTCATACTTTTGTTGTCAATTATAATTATATGGGCAATTCCAAAAGTAATATTATCTTATACTCAATTAATTAACAAATTCGCACCGACACAAAAACTGCTGTTTTTTAGTTTTTATGACTTTTCGGATGGGACTTATTGTTTTGTTTGCTCCCAACATCACTAAAATATGATAATAAACTATTTGTGTGTAACTATTACGTATTTTAGGTGTCTAAAAAACAAAAAAGTAATAAATTGAAGTACAGAATCATACTCTTTATATCATTGTTAATTATAACAACCTCTGTTTTTTCTCAAGAAAAAAAAAGGACAATTGAGATAATTAAAACAGAGGATAGCCCTAAAATTGACGGTGTGCTTAACGATGCGGCATGGAAAAATGTTAAGGCGGCAAATGATTTTATACAGATTGATCCTTATAACGGCGCACCTGCAACCGAACGTACCGGGGTAAAAATTATTTATGATAACAATGCTATTTATGTTGGTGCAATGCTTTACGACAGCAACCCTGACAGTATTTTTACTACACTATCGAAACGTGATGCCGGTTTAAATGTAGATGCCGATATGTTTATTTTGTCGTTGGGCACTTTTAACGATGGGATTAATGCAAACTCATTTATTGTTACGGCAGCAGGCGTACAATCCGACATGAAAAGCTCGTCGGACAATGAGGATTTAAACTGGGATGCGGTTTGGGAAAGTGCGGTAAACATAACCGATAAAGGCTGGGTTGTTGAGATGGAGATACCCTATTCGGCATTGCGTTTTTCAAAAGCCGAGGAACAAACATGGGCAGTCAACTTTTACAGAGGGATAATAAGAAAGCAGGAGTGGAGCAGTTGGAACTGGATTAACAATGAAATAGAAGGCTTTTCAAACCAAGCTGGCGAACTTACCAATATAAAAGGCATTGAGCCGCCTTTACGCCTTTCGTTTACTCCTTATTTGTCAGCTTATGCCGAACATAATACCGAGCATAATGATTGGGGAAGAGGGATTAAAGGCGGGCTTGACCTTAAATATGGCATTAATGAGAGTTTTACGCTTGATATGATGCTTATACCCGATTTTTCGCAGGTACAAACCGATGACAAAATACTGAACCTATCGGCTTTTGAAACAAAATATGAAGAGAGGCGCCCTTTTTTTACCGAGGGGACAGAGCTTTTTGAAAAGGGCGAAATATTCTATTCAAAACGCATAGGCTCATTCCCTAAAGATTTTATAAATATTTACGACAATTTGAATAGTAACGAAGAAGTTGCCTCAAACCCTGCCGAAACACAAATTGTTAATGCAACAAAAGTTACGGGCAGAACAAGTAACGGGCTTGGTTTGGGCTTTTTTAACGCAATAACGCTCAAATCGGTTGCCGAAATAAACGATACCATAACAGGCAACAGCAGAGAGTTTGTTACACAACCGTTTACCAATTACAATATACTTGTTTTTGACCAAAGCTTTAAAAACAACTCGTTTGTAAGCGTTATAAATACCAATATGGTAATGCCCGATTTTAAATATACTGCAAACGTTACGGCAAGCGAGTTTCTGCTAAAAAACAAAAAACAAGACTATCAGGTTAAAGGAATTGTAGGTTTAAGCCAGATTCATGATAATATATTAAAGCCTGAATTTGGTTATAAGCATAATTTAGAATTTGCAAAAACAGGCGGTAATATCCAATCATCGTTAAAACAGGAGTTGGTTGACGACAAATACAGTCAAAACGACATGGGGTATTTAAGGCATAACGATTTTATGGCAACCGGTGCTGATATTAGTTATAGGATACTTCAGCCTTATAGGAATTTAATAAACTGGAAGATTAGGTTTGACTCAAAATACCATAATCAATTTAGCACAATGAATTTTGTGGAGTGGCAAATAGGCATGGATATGCACGCCGTATTTAAAAACAGGTGGGATGGCGGAATATTTTTTGATGCATCGCCTTTTGGTGTAAATGATTATTATGAAGCACATGAGGAGGGGCGTGTATTTAAAAAGTCATCCTCGGCTCACGGTGGTGTGTTTTTTGGTAGCGACAAACGTAAAAAACTCTCGTTTCGTTTTTTTGGTATGCATTGGAGGGCAATGTCGGAGTACAATGAAGAAATGACAAGGTTTGTTTTTAAGCCAACATGGCGGGTTAACGATAAACTGCGCTTTTCTTTAGATGTGTCGCCAAGTTTTAATATTAATGATATCGGTTATGTTGATAATGTGTCGGATGTTATATATTTTGGAAGGCGCGACAGAAAAACCTTTGAAAACACACTTGTAACCGATATTGTTTTTAACGAAAAAATGTCGATTAGTTTAAGGGGGCGGCACTATTGGTCGGCAGCGCAATATAAGCAGTTTTATACGCTAAATACCGATGGTACTTTATCTGAAGATAATTCATATAGCGAAAATAGAGATATTAATCTTAATGTTTTTAATATTGATATGGTTTACACATGGCGCTTTGCTCCCGGAAGCGATATTATTTTGGTTTGGAAAAACTCAATATACGATGATGGTAGTATTATACTAAATAATTATTGGAATAGTTTAGAATATACATTTGCTGCATCGCAAACCAATCTTTTTTCAATAAAAGTGCTTTATTATTTAGATTACCTGTATTTAAAAAAGAGAGCGCACCGTTAATTATCGGCACATAACAGTTTTATCAAAAGAATTCATCGAAGTTTTGTCTCGGGGATAGTCAACTTTAAGATTTTTTTTACTACAGACACAAAAAAAACCGCTCAAACATGAGCGGTTTTTTGTGTCTTAATACTTTAGTTTAATATTCATCTTCATTAAAAAAGAAATCGTCTTTACTAGGATAATCAGGCCAAATGTCGTAAATGTTTTCAAATATCTCTCCCTCCTCTTCAATTTCTTGAAGGTTCTCGATTACTTCTAACGGAGCACCTGATCGTATAGCAAAATCAATCAACTCTTCTTTAGATGCCGGCCAAGGTGCATCTTCTAATTTTGAGGCTAATTCGAGTGTCCAATACATATGTTTAAACTTTAATAACTTTTGTTTTCAAAATTCTGCAAATATAAAAAAATATTTATACTATGAACACGGAATCCAATTAATTTCTTTACAATTTAAATCAATTGTAAGTTTTCTTGATAAAACAAAATAAAAATCAGACAGCCTATTCAAATATTTTACTACCATGTCGGCATTGCCAATATCTTCGTTTACCACTATTGCCAAGCGTTCTGCCCGCCGGCAAACGGTTCGTGCAATGTGGCAAAACGATACGGTTGTGTGTCCGCCGGGTAAAATAAAGCTTGTTAGTTTTGGCAGAGTTTTTTCTATTTTATCAATCTCGTATTCAAGTTTTTCTATATCAGCTTCAAAAAGTGAGGGTAATTTCTGACCTTCGGTTTTGCTATCGGTAGCTAAATGTGTGGCACAAGTCATCAATTTATCTTGAATCTGCAAAAATAACTTTTTTAGTTTGTCATCTTGCAGTTGGTCGTAAAGCAATCCTGTGTATGCCATTAATTCATCAACCGTGCCATAGGCCTCAATGCGTTTATGATATTTCGGAACTCGTTTGCCGCCTATTAATAATGTGGTTCCTTTATCGCCGGTTTTTGTATATACTTTCATAATAAATTAAAAGTTTTTGAGTTGGAGTAAATATATGTCAATAACAGAGTTCATATAGCTATTTTGCGGTTAAATTATTTTGATAAACGCAAAAATACCGTTTTAATTATTAAAAGCGAATATTGAAATGCTGTTTTGTAAGCTCTTTTTTAAAAAACACTATTCCCATATGGAACATGTCGATTGTAACTTTTACCATATTGTCGGCTTTTATTGCTGCCCATGCCTCTTCCATGTCGTTGGTATAATGAATATCGTCAAAAATAAAAACGGTGTTGTTGTGAATGTGCGGCAGGCAGGTTTTAAAATAGTTTAAGGTGGCTTCTTGTTTGTGATTTCCGTCAAAAAATACAAAATCGACTTTTTTAAGCTCGGCCAATGCGCTATTTAGTGTTTTGCTAAACTCGCCCGTAATTAGTTTAATGTTTTTTAAATCAAGGTTGTTAAATGTTTGTTGTGCAATTTTGCTAATCTCGGGGCATCCCTCTAAGGTAATAACTTTTGTTTTGGTTGAAACCGATGCCAAATAGCTTGTGGTTATTCCCAATGAAGTGCCGAGCTCTAATATTTGTTGCGAGCCAAAATAGTTGGCCAACCTGAATATAAGTTGTGCCTGTTTTTTTGGTTTTAAAGAATATTTTGCAATTTGGGCTATCTTTTTTTTACCATCATTAAGTATTTTGCTTCCGGTGCCGTAATCTTCAACATTAATTGTTTGTTGGTTTTTGCAAAGTTTTGCCCGTTCATTTTCAATAATTCTAAAGCAATTATAAGGTGCAAAATTGTTAATAACTTTGGTAACCAAATAAAAAACAGAGGGCGAGTGAATACCAAACCCCTTTGAGTTGTGCGAATTAAACCAATGCCACAGGTACTTAAAGGCTAACCTTAAAAATGATGGTTTATTGTAAGCGTTTTTCGTGGTTATATTTTTTTGCATGTTATTACTGATGTATAATGTAATCTATATTAATGTTTATATGTTACCGGTAATAAAACAGAATAGGCTTTTTAAAACTATTGTACCTATTGTTTTTATGTTTATGGTGTAAACAAACAATTAGTAAAACTAATATACAATTTGCATATTTGTATAATTTTACGGCAAATTAATTAAATTATATTGATTTAGCCTGCATAGTGCAATAGTGGCTTTTGTAATGGTAAAATTTATAACACTCTCAATTATGGAGCAGATAAAAAAAACAATCGATTTTTTGTTTACATATAAATTTATATTGTTGTTGTTAACCCTTATTGCCCAAATATTTATACCTGTATATTTTGCTAATAGTATAATATATAGTGTATTAAGTTATGTATTTATAACTATTACGCTTGTGGTGAGTATTTTAATATTCAAAAATATAAGGATGCATAAACTATATATAGTTTTTGTGGTTCTTGTTTTATTGATTATACTGCTAAACTGGGTTGACTATTTTGGCAATGTTGGGGCAATTGTTAGAATCCCGAGGCTGCTGTTTGTGGGAGGTATGTACGTAACGGTTTTTGTAAATATTTTTAAAGAGTTTGGCAACCGTAAAGAGGTTGATATCGATTTTATTTTTGGGGCAATTTCGGCTTACCTTTTGCTCGGGCTGATAAGTTCGTTTAGTTCGGTAATTATAGAGTTTTATTTTCCGGGCTCGTTTTCGTTTGCCGTTTCTCCTATCGATTTTCAAGACCACATATATTTTAATTTTGTTACTTTAACCACATTGGGCTATGGCGATATTTCGCCAATAACACCGCAAGGGCAGATGCACGCTGTGGCTGTTGCGCTTGTGGGGCAATTGTACTTAACCATTACTATTGCATTAATTGTGGGCAGGTACTTGTCGAATGTACGCAATAGCAAAAAACAATAGGGTTACCCATTTAGTTCTCAAAGT
>CAYQPP010000246.1:0-5647 GCA_964419235.1 uncultured Bacteroidales bacterium | reverse complement strand
GAATGTAGTCCCATTGGTATTTGCGCAGGTTTGTGGCGGTGTTTGTGGTTGTGTAATCTCCCGACATATAAGTCGGGATTAGTTCAACTACGTTTTTTGTAGCAAAAGTGTTTGCACAAAAACCTGTTTCACTGAACATAAGGTTTTGTGTAGTGCCTTGCGTGGCAATATACATATTGTATGGGCTAAATGTGTGGCGCAGGCGGAAGACCCTCCCGCACACTTTGTTACGTGGCAAGCTGTGGCTTAGCTCCCCGACATGCTGCGCAATCGGGGTTAAACCGGCTATGCAGTTTTGCTGCCCAAAACAGCAGCCGCTTTTAACGTGGGCTATGGTACGGGTAATTTTTGTTTGTGTGTTGTTATCCAAATCTTGTTAAAATATTTTTGTTTGTATCAAAGTTAAGGTATTTAGGCGGATATTTATAATTTTTGTTTTATCATATATTTATTTTACCGCAGAGACGCAAAAATTTTGTCCGCGAATTACATGCCTACGGCATAAAGACACTGAGTTATAGAAGTTTTTTGATACAAATCAATTTAGCAATATAACATTTTATTAACCGCAGAGGACACGGAGGGCGCAGAGGCTTTTTAAAAAAACGGCATCTAACAAGTCGAAAACCACACGAGTGGATTTGTAAGGCAGCAAGGAGATTTAACGCTTGTAACACCGCCCTCTGGGCGGTAGCTGCAACCGCCCAGAGGGCGGTGTTACGTAATACGGTTTTGCAAAAAACTATTAAAAGCCTGAGAATATGAAGCTATTATTAATTGGTATATAACTTAACTATTTTTGTTTTACCGCATATTTATTTTACCGCAGAGGACACAGAAGTTTTGTCCGCGAATTTACGCAAATTACATGCCTACGGCATAAAGACACTGAGTTATAGAAGTTTTTAGATACAAAACAATTTAGCAATTTAACAATATAACAATACAGCAATTTAACAATTTAGCAATACAGCAATTTAACAATTTAACAATGCAACAATAATTATAATTTTTACTAACCGCAGAGGCGCAGAGGTTTTATAGACGCTGAAGGTCGGGAAACAGCTTGGCATAAAACCACACAAATGATTCATGCGGCAGCGGGTTAACCTGATTAATTAATTGGATACCTGCCTTTGATTTTGTTAATTTGCAACAGTTTTTAATACTCAAAATAGTTTATGTATAGGTATGCTGTAATAGTTATATTTTTGGTTATTGTTTCTCAATTAAGTGCACAGCAAAAGCAAAGTTTTGTTGAAAAAACAGACTCTATTGATTATAAATCGATAATAGATAGTTATTTAAACGAAAATCCTCCAAAAAATGCAAACGATTCTGTTTTTATGGAGTCGTTTGTGTATTTGAATAATTTAATAAAAGCCGATTCGACTCAAGAGAGTTTTATGCGCATAAAAAAATTACTTTTAAGCAACAAACCTAAACAAGAGATACTAAAACTCGGGCAGTTTCGAAATAAAGTGGATAGCCTTAATAAAATTAGATATAGAATTTTAACCGATTATTGGAAAAGGCAGCGGTTGCTAAATATTGCCGACACAAGCGATGTTAGCTCTACCGACAGCTTGTTTTTTGATGTGCTTAATGCGTTAACTTATCAGGACACTATAAATATTGACAGTATTTTACAAGTGTTAAATCCGTATAACGACACTTTATTGTTGGCAATTGATAAAGTTATAGCCGGTTTTGAAGCTGACAATTTGGTGCAATGGATTAAGGATATTCGCAACGACACCATTAATATTTATTTGGTTAATATTGATGGTGATTCGCTTTTGGTAAGGCTTTACGAGGATAGCCCCAGTTTTATACGATTTGGGCTGACTGATTATTGGGGTACAAATATTCCGGCTGTTATTAGGGACGTGGAAAAGGGGTCGTTTAAAATATTGATTGACGATACGCCCGAAATAGAATACCAAACAGAAGAGAAGGCAAAAAGGGCTATGGGGCAGATTGGCGGTATTTTGGCAGATAGGGAACTTACCATAAAAAAAATTCCTGTTAAAATTATTAAACCTATTTGGATAATCGGGGGTAACACCAATATTGATATTTCGCAAGTAGGAATGTATCAATGGGCGCAGGGAGGCGCCCCCTCAGTTTCTGTTCTTGGTGGGTTAGAGCTGTTTGCGAGATATAAAAAAGATAATATAAGCTGGGATAATAGAGGCAGATTTAGATATGGAGTTATACGCCAAGGAAGATATAAAAATGATACCACAGCCCAATTTAGGTCGAATGAAGATAAGATAGAACTATCGACAAAATACGGACTTAACGTGTTTGGAAACTATTATGCCTCGGTTGAGGGTGATTTTAAATCGCAGTTTACCTCAACTTATGATTGGGACGGAAATACAAAGGGCGATAAAATTTCTGATTTTATGAGCCCTGCTTATATTACTTTGTCGTTAGGTTTAGACTATAAGCCTAATGATCATACTACATTTTTATTGTCGCCTATTACAACCAAAACAACATTTGTTGTTGACGGGTCGGCTGATATTAAAAGGAGGTATAGCGTTGATACAACAATGATTTATAGAAATGAACTTGGGGCAAGGTTAAAAGGTTCGCATAAAATTAAATTGTGGGGCGACATTGTGTTGAAGAACTCTTTTGAACTTTTTTCAAATTATTTGTACAAACCCCAAAACGTTGATGTTAACTGGGAAATGAATATTGTTTTTCCGGTAAACGATTTTATTAGGGCTACAATAATCACAAATTTTATTTACGACGACGACACCAAAGTGCCAAAATATAAAATAAACGATAATGGACAAGAGGAGAAGTACGATGGCAAAGGGGGGCAATTCAGGGAAATGATTACTATTGGTTTTGCCATGAAATTTTAACTCTCGGTATATATTATAACATAGGGGCTATATATCAAATCCTGATTTATTTGCAGATGAAATAACAAATGAGCTTTGAAATTTTACCACATGCTCAAGGTTTGATAATTTTTCTTCAATAAAATTTTTAAACTCATCCATGTCTCGCACCATTATTTTTAAGTGCGAATCAAAATTACCCGATATGTAATGAAATTCCATAACTTCAGGCAAAGCCAAGGCTGATTCTTTGAATTTTTCAACAACATCCTTAGTATGTTTTGTTAATGTAATATTCAAAAAAACAATCATACCCTTACCCAGTTTTTCAGGGTCAAGCACGGCCATGTATTTTTTTATTATCCCTCTCTTTTCAAGCTTTTTAACCCTTTCATAAACAGGGGTATTTGTTAAATGAAGTTTGTTTGCGAGCTCTTTAGTTGTCATTCGTCCATCATGCTGTAATAAGCGCAATATTTTACGATCGGTATTATCAAGTTTTATCATAAGTAGAATATTTTTCTTTTAATTTATAATAATATGCAAATATATAGTTTATATATCTACATAATGCTATATATTTAGAATAAAATACCATATATGAGTATTATATTAGATTATATACTATTAATGTTTTTACTTTGTAGATAATAATTCTAAAATACAGATTTGAGAATTTAAAACATGTCCCATGAATAAAGAGATTGTTATTGTAATAAACCCCGGGTCAACTTCAACAAAAGTTGCTATATTCAATCGTAATGGCAAAATTGATAGTACCTCAATTATACACCCACAACCGGAACTTGATCGTTTTAACAGAATATCTGACCAAATTGATTACCGATATAAAATGGTAAAACTTGAGGTTGACAAGTTAATTAAAACAACCAATTACAAGGTTGTTGGCGTGGTTGGGCGTGGTGGAATTGTTAAGCCGCTAACAGGCGGGACATATAGAATCAATAATGACTTTATTAAAGATGCTAAAGACGGGACTTACGGCGATCATGCATCAAATTTAGGCAGTATAATTGCCGATAGGTTAAAATTGGAGTTTGGTCTTGAGAATAGTTATACGGTTGACCCTGTATCATGCGGTAATATGTGGGCTAAAGCCGAAATATCAGGCGTTCCGGGCATTGTGCGTAATGGCAGGGGTCATCCGCTGAATATGAAAATGACAGCTCGCAAAATTGCAAAAATTCAAAATATCCCATTTTCGGAAACCAACTATGTTATTGCCCATTTGGGTGGTGGCATATCAATTTCGTTAGTTCAAGGCGGTAAGTTTGTCGATGTAAATGATGCCTTGCTTGGAATGGGACCTTTTTCGCCCAATAGAGCAGGAGCCCTACCTTTAAGAGGTGTTATGAAACTTTGCTATGAGATGCCTTACAACGAGGTGGCAGCCATACTTTCAAAAAACAGCGGGCTAAAAGCATACTTAGGAACCGAGGATATACGCGACGTACTTAAAATGATTGAAGCCGGAAATAAAAATGCCGAGCTTATATATGATGCATTTGTTTATCAGATAGCCAAAGAGTTAGGAGCCTATTTTGCCGCATCAAAAGGTAAAGCACAAGCCATAATAATTACCGGAGGAATAGCATTTAACCAAAAATTCAACACTGACCTTAAAGAGTATGTAGGTAGCTTAACCGAGTTTCATGTTTATGCCGGCGAAAATGAGATGGAGGCATTGGCAGAGGGCATATTTAGGGTAATTGACAACAAAGAGATAGCAATAGAGTACTAAGCAAACATATTAATATATATAATATTTAACATGAAAGAAATAAGATGGCATGGACGAGGAGGTCAAGGTGGTTTTACAGCATCTCGTTTGTTGGGTATTGCGGCAGGCATGTTTGAAAAAATGCATGCTTTGGCATTTCCCTCTTTTGGCCCTGAGAGAAGAGGAGCTCCGGTTTTAGCATTTACAAAAATTGATGATAGTAAAATTTACGACCGAAGTGAAGTTCAACAATGCGACTATGTTGTTGTAATGGACGAAACCCTTGTGAACAGCGATATTATTAAAGGGATGAAGCCCGATGGCACTATTTTAATAAATACCAATAATATTAAAAAACACAAAGTGCTTGAAAATGTCAATGCTATTGCTATTGATGCCACATCGTTGGCACTTGAGGTGTTAGGCAAACCCATTACCAATACGGCAATGTATGGAGCTTTAGTGGCAGTTTCAGGCTTGGTTAGCCGCGAATCGGCAATAGCCAGTATTAGGCAAGAGATGAAACCGGCATTAGTTGAAAAAAATATTGAAATTGTAAACCGTGCATTTGAAAATGCTTTAAAAAGTGCGTAATGAATAGACCAAAGAAACAAGAATTTATTAGACCCACTCATATTAATGATTTTCCGGTAGGCCCACAATTCGAAGCCGGCCACCTTGCCGAAACAAATGCAGGATGGAGGACATTTATGCCTGTTGTTGACCACGATAAATGTGTGTTTTGCTTAAGGTGCTATATGGTATGCCCCGATGGCACAATTTTTAAAGACAATGGAAAAATCAGCATTGATTTAGATTACTGTAAAGGATGTGGGGTTTGTGCATATGAGTGTCCTAAAGGAGCTATTGCAATGGTTAAGGAGATTGAGGGAGATTGATGGAGATTGATAGAGATTGAGGGAGATTGATGGAGATTGATGGAGATTGAGGGAGATTGATGGAGATTGAAGGAGATTGAGGGAGATTGAGGGAGATTGATGGAGATTGAAGGAGATTGAAGGAGATTGAAGGAGATTGAAGG
>CAYQPP010000245.1:0-5670 GCA_964419235.1 uncultured Bacteroidales bacterium | reverse complement strand
TAACATTAGTATAACTTTAAATTTTTTTAATAACAAACTATAAAATTATAAACAAATGAAAAGATTAGTAAAATTAACAATGGCAATAACAATTATGTGCATATTTACAAACGCACAAGCACAAAAACTTGATTATTTTGGTAGCTCTGTTTCGCAAAAAATAGGACCAAAAACTATTAGAGCACCTTATACCGATGTGGTTACATATTTAGGTTATGCTGCGGTTGATACCGAAGACGAAATAAAAGACGGCAAAAAATACTACTATATCTATATGTGGATTCCGGTAGCTGCACCCGAGTTGGGAGTAAGAATGATGTCGCCTGCCGGAATAACAAAAAACAAAAACATTATAGAGTCCGAAGACTATATCAACAACAAAGGCTCTAAAGACTATTTTGATACTTACATAACCTTAGAGAGATCGTCTATTGTTACAAAAAGCGGTATAACCAAAGAAGGTGTTGATAAAGCAGTATGGTACAAACTGGCAAGCAACGACGATAGTAGCGAAATGCCAAAAAATGCAGGCAAAAAACGCCACAACTCTTTGTTAAGGTACGAAAGCCATATTTCCGACCCACTTAAAGCTTTAACGGTAGGCTTATACCGTATAGGATTTACATCGTATAAAAAAGGTGAGGTAAAAGGAACATTTTTGGCCGAAATTGCCTCCCCAATAAAATTAAACGGCGTAAGTATGGCAAGAACAATTGATGAACTTGTTGAACAAATTAATAAGTAATATTGTTTGTGGTTAAAAATAGTGTATAAAATGTACAATTAATAAACAAATACTTATTATGGATAAAGAAAAAAGATGCTTGGTATGCAAAAAAGATGAACAACAGATACCATTAATGGAGATGAGTTTTAAAGGCGAAAAATACTATATATGCCCGCAACATATACCATTGCTTATTCATGAGCCAACCAAGCTTGTGGGTATGTTGCCCGATGCCGAAAACATGGAGGCGGTTTAAAACTTATCTAAGCTTACCGTGTAACAAAAATATGAGATTAACACCTTGATTCGTCAGGGTGAGTATGATAAAATAACTACCTTCCCGTAAAATTGGGTGTTAATCTTATATTCAAATGGGTAATTCCATTAATTTCAATATCAGGTATTATAAGCTTACCGAGTAACAAAAAAAGCATATGAAATTCAAAAATTTTATATTTAGCCCTTTTCAGGAGAATACTTATGTTTTGTATGATGAAACGGGCGAGTGCGTAGTTGTTGATCCGGGGAATTTACTCCCTAACGAAAACGAACAATTAGATCTGTTCTTTAAAGAAAACAGCCTCAAATTAGTTCATATTATCAATACGCATAACCATTTAGACCATATTTTTGGCACTAAATACCTTGTTGACAAATATAAGGTTGACATAGCATGCCACAAAGAGGAGTTGTTTTGGATTGACAAATTCAAGGACACTTGCAATGGATATGGTTTAAATATTGATTATGATGCACCAAAACCTAAAAAGCTAATTGCTGACAACGATATTTTTACTTTTGGCAATACCAAGCTCAAGGTAATACATGTTCCGGGGCATTCAGCGGGTAGTGTGGCATTTTATAACGAGTATAATGGCATGCTTTTTTGTGGCGACATACTGTTTCAAGGTAGCATTGGTCGTCATGATTTGCCCGGTGGTAATTACCAACAGCTTATTACGGGTATTCAACAAAAGCTTTTTGTATTGCCCGATAAAACAAGGGTTTTTTCAGGTCATGGACCCGAAACAAGTATAGGTGAAGAAAAAAGGACTAACCCGTTTTTTAATTAGCAATTGTATAAAAACTGTAAATTATTGAGATTAAACTTATTATGCGTTTCTTAGCAAACACTAATTAACAGATACAACAATAAATACACCAACAATAAAACCAAAGGCAGAGCCAATCAAGCTGTTTTTAATACGTTTCTTTTTAATGCCCTCTTGGTAGCCCATTAAATAGTGCTCGTTATCGGCTTTTTCAGGAAATTTTTGTTGCAGCTTATCAGCATTTGGTGCGGTAGCCCCCATTACTGTTATATATGTTGCAGGTACAAAAACTCCTACCGGAAGAGGCAAGGTATTATCTCCCATTTTTATTTGAGGTTGAGGAATAAATGCCCCTAACAACCCTGAAAATACACCTCCTATACCAATTAATGGAGATATTAAGGTGCTGCGGGCATCGCCAATGCCAATTACATATTGTTTCATCTGTTCGGGAGTCAAAATCTCTCCAAATTCAACATTTTGAGTATAGAAAACTGTCTCCTTACCATTTTTTTCAACAACAGAAAAAACATCTTCAAGATACTTGCTTTTCTCTTTTCCGTTAATGGTTTTATAAGTTATTTTACCATCGTAATAATCTGAATTATCTAACACATAACTATTTATAGTAAGTTTTTTACCGTTACGCAGCCATAATTCCGATTCTTGCGCGAAGCAATTAAAAACAGCAGCTTGCAATGCAACTATTATTATCCATAAATAAATTTTATGCACCATTCTGTTTTTTTTCTGGTTTGAATTAAAATACTTTGCTTCAAAACTATAAAATAAAAACCACTTGTAAGCAATATGTTAGCTTGTTTTTTATGTTTGCCTGAGAATAGTCATTTTTTGTCTTGCTCTCAAACATGTATTTAATTTTTGGTTTTTTCAAATAAGCAATAGTAATTCTTTTATTTTTGCACTTAATTTTAGTATCATTAAAAATAATATTATGTCTTCAAATAATTTTCTTTCACGCCATATAGGCCCTAATAAAATTGATATAGATAGCATGTTGTCTAAAATTGGCGTATCGTCAGTTGATGAGTTGATTGATCAAACAATTCCTTCTAACATTAGAGCCGATAAGCCTTTAAAACTTTCCGAGCCAATGTCGGAATATGAGTATCTAAATTACGTTAAGGAGTTAGCTTCAAAAAACACAATTCACAAATCGTATATAGGGTTAGGATATTATAATACCATTATGCCCTCGGTAATTTTGCGTAATATATTTGAAAACCCTGTTTGGTACACATCATATACACCTTATCAGGCCGAAATATCGCAGGGAAGGCTTGAGGCTTTATTAAATTTTCAGACAATGGTAATGAGCTTAACCGGAATGGAAATAGCAAACTCATCGTTGCTTGATGAGGCTACTGCCGCCGCCGAAGCCATTATTATGATGTACAATAAGCGCGACCGTTCGTTTGTAAAAAATGAGGGTAATATTCTGTTTGTTGACGAAAAGTTGTTTCCGCAAACTCTCGATGTTTTGCTTACCCGGGCCGAGCCTCTCGGTATCGAGATAAAAACAGGCAGTTATAAAACTTTTGAATTTTCCGATAAGGTATTCGGGGCTTTAATACAGTATCCAAACTCCGATGGTTCAATTGAGAATTATAAAGAGTTTGTTGATAGGGCACATGCAAATAAAAGCATGGTTTCGGTAATTGCCGATTTAATGAGCCTTTCCATTTTAGTTCCTCCGGGCGAGTGGGGTGCCGACATTGTTTGCGGTACAACCCAAAGGTTTGGAATACCAATGGGATATGGCGGACCACATGCAGCATATTTTGCCACCAGCGACAAACTAAAGCGTAGTATGCCCGGCAGAATTATTGGTATATCAATTGACCGTTGCGAAAATAAAGCATTGCGTATGGCTTTGCAAACACGTGAGCAACATATAAAACGCGAGCGCGCCACATCAAATATTTGCACCGCACAGGCATTATTAGCAACAATGGCCGGAATGTATGCCACATATCACGGGCCACAAGGAATAAAAGATATAGCCCACCGTATTCATAATTTGGCAGGCTTGCTTAATACGGGTATAAGCAATATCGGCTTGGTTCAGCAAAACATAAATTTCTTTGATACCCTACGTGTAACATTGCCAAGTGCTAATGCCGAAGAGATATTGGCGTTGGGCTACAATAAAAAAATAAATTTTCTTTTTATTGATGCAAATACTATTGGTATAAGTATTGATGAAACTACAACCATTGACGATATAAACACTATTTTAGAGATTATTGCAACTTCTTGCGATAAGCAATTTACTCCTTTAACAGAGAATGGCGGACTCATATTTTTTGACGAGTTGTTTATGCGTAATACACCAATTCTTGAAGAAAAAGTATTTCAAATGTATCATTCCGAAACAGAGATGATGCGTTATATTAAAAAGTTGGAACGTAAGGATATTTCATTAACACACTCAATGATTTCATTGGGTTCATGTACCATGAAGCTGAATCCGGCTACAAGTATGCTTCCGTTAAGTTGGCCCGAAATGGGAAATATTCACCCGTTTGTGCCAAAAAACCAAGCCGAGGGCTATCAGATAATTATTGATGAATTAGAGCACGATTTGGCAGAAATTACAGGTTTTGCAGCAGTTTCGGTGCAGCCTAACTCGGGTGCAGCCGGTGAATATACAGGATTAATGGTAATTCGTGAGTATCACAAATCAAGAGGGCAAGGACACAGAAACGTAGTATTGATTCCTGCATCGGCACACGGAACAAACCCCGCAAGTGCTGTTATGGCAGGGGGTAAAGTTGTTGTTGTAGCCTGCGACGATAAAGGGAATGTTGATATAAACGACCTAAAATCAAAAGCCGAAGAGCATAAAGACAATCTTCATTCATTTATGATAACTTACCCATCGACACATGGTGTGTTTGAAGTTGAAATTCGTAAAATGATGGATATTATTCATGAAAACGGCGGGCAGGTATATATGGACGGGGCAAATATGAATGCTCAGGTTGGGTTAACAAGCCCCGGCATTATTGGCGCCGACGTTTGCCACCTAAATTTACATAAAACCTTTGCAATACCTCATGGTGGTGGCGGGCCGGGTGTTGGACCCATTGGCGTTGCCGAGCATTTAAAAGCATTTTTGCCCTCGCACCCTGTAGTTGAAACAGGTGGGCAAAATGGTATTAAAGCCGTTTCGGCAGCTCCGTATGGTAGCGCATTTGTTTTGCCAATAACACATGCTTATATAAAAATGTTAGGCAGCGAAGGGCTTACCGAGTCAACAAAAATTGCAATTTTAAATGCCAATTACCTTGCCGAAGGAATTAAAGAGTATTATAATATTTTATATACAGGAGCCAATGGCAGGGTTGGACACGAAATGATAGTTGACTGCCGCCACTTCCGTCAGGAGTATGGTGTTGAAACTGTTGATATAGCAAAAAGACTTATGGATTATGGTTTTCATGCGCCTACGCTCTCTTTTCCGGTTCACGAAACATTAATGGTTGAACCTACCGAGAGTGAAAATAAAGAGGAGTTAGACCGTTTTCTTGAGGCATTGGCTTCTATTATGGAGGAGATTACCGAAATTAAAAACGGAAGCGCCGATGCTAATGATAACCTTTTAAAAAATGCCCCACATACAGCATTGGAGTGCGTTGATGATAATTGGGAACATTCGTATAGCAGACTAAGAGCAGCTTACCCGTTAGATTGGTCAACCCAAAATAAGTTTTGGCCTGCAATTGCTCGTGTTGACGACGGGTATGGCGACCGTAATTTGGTTTGTACATGTGCGCCTATTACCGATTATTAAAACTAAAGGTTCTATTACTAATTATGTTTTAGTCAAATATCGTGATGCATTAACAATTGCACATTAGATTAGCA
>CAYQPP010000244.1:0-5702 GCA_964419235.1 uncultured Bacteroidales bacterium | reverse complement strand
CTTAGCAACGATAGTGGTTTAGAAGATAACCCTATTAACATAACAATACATACAAACCCTACAAATGGTACGGTTACAGTAAATAGCGATAATACCGTTACTTACACTCCTGCAAACTGGTATTTGGGAACTGAAAGTTTTGAATATGTAGTTGAAGATGCCGATGGAGATTATGCTCTTGCCACCGTAACAATTAATATTACCGACGAGCCTAACCATATTCCGGTAGCAGTTGACGACAGACGTGCAACCGCAATTAACCAACCTGTTATTGTTGATGTACTGTTTAACGATACGGGTCTTGAAGATGGCGGATTAGTTGTAACAACCATTACCAATCCGGCAAACGGAACAGTTGTCGTAAATAATGATAATACAATAACATACACACCGGCTACCGATTATTTGGGATTAAACAGTTTTGAGTACCGTGTTTGCGATGCCGACGGCGATTGTGATACTGCAACTGTTACAATAAACGTAAAACTTACCAACGCCCTGCCTGTTGCCGTTAACGATAATGCCTCAACATATATGGATACCGAGGTTACTGTTAATGTGCTTAGCAATGACTCAGGCTTGGAAGACAGCCCGATTAACGTAACAATACATACAAACCCTGTAAACGGCACGGTTACAGTAAATAGCGACAATACTATTACTTACACTCCTGCAAACTGGTATTTGGGAACTGAAAGTTTTGAATATGTAGTTGAAGATGCCGATGGAGATTATGCTCTTGCCACCGTAACAATTAATATTACCGACGAGCCTAACCATATTCCGGTAGCAGTTGACGACAGACGTGCAACCGCAATTAACCAACCTGTTATTGTTGATGTACTGTTTAACGATACAGGACTTGAAGATGGCGGAATTGTTGTAACAACTGTTAATACACCAACAAACGGAACGGCAACAGTAAACAACGACAACACAATAACATACACACCAAACACCGACTATATTGGAACAGATATATTTGAATATAGGGTTTGTGATGCTGACGGCGAGTGTGCTTCGGCAACCATTAGCGTTAACGTTAAAGAAGCCAATGTTGTGCCAATTGCCGTAAACGATTCAGCCATAACAATAATGAATTATGCCGTAACAATTGACGTACTCAATAACGATACTAACTTTGATGACGGTTTTTCTGAATTATTAATTAATGAAGCACCAAGCAATGGTTCCGTTTCAATAAATAGCGATAATACTGTTACATACATACCATATAATTGGTATTATGGATTCGACAGCTTTAAATATGTTGTTTATGATATTGACGGCGATTATTCGGTAGCTGAGGTGTTTATTGAAATAAGGGAGAAAAACACGGCTCCGGTTGCAACAGATGATAATTATTCGATAAATATTGGCGAAACATTGACAATTGATGCCCCGGGCATATTAACAAATGATACCGATATTGATAATCAATTGCTTACTCCTATATTAGTTTCAGCAGCTTCAAACGGCGAATTGGTACTTAATAACGATGGTTCATTTGAATATACACCTAATGGCTCAACCGGTTTTACCGACCATTTTACCTATAAAGTAACCGATGGCATCGACGAAAGTAATGAAGCTACGGTAACCATAGATGTAATAAATAGCAATAATGACCCTGAGGCAGTTAACGACACCGTCCAAATATCGGAAGATGATATCAATGTTTCAGGCAATATGCTTACAAACGATACCGATATTGACCTTGACCAAATATCTGTTTTGTCTGTTGATGGCATTACCGATACAACAACCAATATTATGGGAGTTTACGGTTCGCTAAGTTGGGGGCATAACGGAGAGTTTACATACAATTTAGATACCGAAAGCAGCGTAGTAAGCGACCTTGAAGACAACGAAAAGCTTACAGAAACATTCTCATACGATATTGCTGATGGCAATAATGGCGAAGGACAAGCACTACTTATTGTTATTATAAATGGCGAAAATGATATAGACGCAATTATTGTTTCCGACGGATTCTCGCCTAATGGCGATGGCGTTAACGATGTATTTGTTATACAAAATATTAATGATTATCCCGACAACGAGCTATATGTTTACAATCGTTGGGGAACAAAAGTATTTAATAAAAAGAACTACGATAATTCTTGGGGCGGACATTCTGATAGAACAAATAATCTGCTGCCTGTAGGAACCTATTTTTATGTATTAACAATTAGTGGCAAACAAGATCCTATTAAAGGGTATGTATTCATTAAGTATTAAGCACAAAACATTGAATCTGAAAAATTAATAATATTATGATACAAATAGCAAAAATCAACAAATTAATTATTGTATTAATAATAGTGCTAAGCACAACAACGGTTAAGGCTCAGCAAGACCCAATGTACACCCAGTATATGTTTAACTTGTCATCGGTAAACTCTGCGTCAATTGGCAGATCCGACAACATATCATTTATGATGGTTGACAGGTTTCAATGGGTTGGCTTTGGCGAAGGGGCTCCAAAAACCTTATCGCTTACCGCCGATATTCCAATAAAATTCTTTAACTCGGGTTTTGGGTTTACTTACGTGAACGACCGTATTGGCCCCGAACAGTCAAATAATCTGTATCTTGATTATGCATATCATATAAAAATAGCCGAAGGGTTAAAACTCGGCATGGGTATAAAGGCAGGGTTTAAAGTCTATTCAGCAGCATTTTCACAACTGGGGCAAGATGGTGTTTATGATGAGCAATTCTCAAAAGATATATATGGCGATGTAATGCCCAATATAGGCTTAGGTCTGTTTCTGTATTCTAACACATACTATTTCGGCCTATCATCACCACGATTGGTAAACCATAAACTTGAAGGCACGCATAAAGTGTCGGGTGGCGAAGAGAGACACTATTTTATTATTGCCGGTTACGTACTGAGAATTAACCCCGACATTGTGTTTAAGCCATCGATATATACAAAATTTGTTAACGGCTCGCCAATGTCGTTAGATATTACCGCAAATTTTTTGTTTAAAGATAGAATATGGGCAGGCTTAGCATATCGCTCGGGCGATGCAATTAGTTTATTAACACAAGTACGCATAAGCCAAAGCTTAAGTTTTGGATATGCTTATGATATAACAATTAGCAAATTGCATACGGTTTCAAGCGGCTCGCATGAATTAATGTTAAAATATGAACTTAGGTCGTTTAAAGACAAAATACTGTCGCCACGCTATTTTTAAACACTTATGCCCTACACCTTAATAACAAAGTTGGGATAGGTATGACAGAAACAAAAACTATTATCTTAAATCTGCAAGTCACGGTGTGAGTTGTTAATTTAAAGACGTGAAACCCTCCCCAAAATTAAATAGGGGTTGGTTATTGAGAGATTATTATTTACAGTTTTTCTCCACACCTGTTTGCCGACAGGTAGAAAAAAACTTAATTTAATATCAATTGCTTAATTAATATTTAAACAGATGAAAAAACTTAATGCCCTTTTACTATTTATCATACTTTTTACCTCAATAACATTTGCTCAATCATATAAAGAGCATAGAGGCGATGTCTATTATAACAGGTTTGATTATAACAAGGCTATGGAATTATACCTTGAGGTAATTAAAACCGATTCAAACAATTATAGAGTAATGGCAAAACTTGCCGAAGGATACAAATTTATCAGTAACGACACGGCATCGGCAAATTGGTATAAAAAACTCCTAAAAAGCGAAAGGGTACGAAACATCGACTACTATAACTATTCAATGGTATTAAAAAACATAGGCAAATACGATGAAGCCGGTGAAATGTTATTGCAATACTCAAAACACACAGGCAGTAAACGGTATTTATTAAACAAAGAGTATGTTGACGAAATTAAAAATGATGATTTTTTGGTTACTGTTTCATTAATAGAAAAATCATCGGCACAATCTGACTTTTCGCCCGCATATTTTGGCAATAAAATAATATTTGTATCATCGAGACAAGGTACCGGCGTATTAAAAAATGAATATGTACGCAATGGCGAAGCTTTTCTTCAACTTTACATTGCCGACACATTGCCTAACGGACAACTTGACAGCATTAAACTATTCTCGAAAAAAATAAACACCCGTTTCCATGAAGGACCGGTAAGCTACTGCGAGTTTGACAGCACAATGTACTTTACCCGTGATAATTACAAATTTTTTAAAGGCTTTAGTACCGACGGAATTATAAAACTGAAAATATATCAATCAAAATTTACATATAACGATTGGCTAAAATGGATGGGTGACAGGCTAAACTCAATTGGTATTAATTCAAAACTAAATAAAGAAGACTGGCGAACAGAAAAAGAGCACCCTGTTTGCAATAACGAGTTTTCAGTTGGGCATCCAACCATAACCAAAGACGGAAAAAAAATGTATTTTACCTCAAATAAGCCCGATGGCAAAGGGGGTAGTGATATTTATGTTTCGCGAAGAATTGAAGGCAACGAGTGGAGCGAACCAATGAACATAAGAAGCGTTAATACCGAAGGTGACGAAATGTTCCCATATATTAGCGATGATGGCACACTCTATTTTGCATCAACCGGATGGCCGGGAATGGGTGGACTCGATATTTTTAAGGCAAAGTCAAGCAGAGGTGGTTTCCGTAAACCTGTTAATATGGGAGCCCCACTTAATAGTACAAGCGACGATTTCGGACTTATTGTAAGCCATAACAAAAAAACAGGCTATTTTTCATCAAACAGACCAGGTGGTAATGGCAGCGACGATTTATATCATGTAAAATTTGAAACACGAACAGAATACCCTTTATCGGGAGTTGTAACCGAAAAAGCAACTGGCCAACCAATACCCGATGCTATTGTTGAAGTTATTGATAATACCACTCAGAAAAAGATGGTTGTTATTACCGATGAAAAAGGAAAATATTTGGTAACAGTTAGCATTAAAAGCAACTATACAATAAACTGTAAAAACAGCCTGTATATACCATACAGTTCACAATTTGAACCAAAATCGCAAACCATATATGGCGGTACAATGATTGCAAATATTGAACTCGGCTTTTATGGCGTTTTTGGTAGTGTATTTAAAAAAGGTACAAAAGAAAAAATTCCGTTTGTTGAAATATACTGCAAACCCGACAACAGCAACCAGATCCTAAGTGCAACAACCGATTCATTAGGCGATTTTAAGATAGTAATGGGTAAGGATATCGACTATAAACTACTGCTTAACAAAAACGGTTTTTTTACTTTTCAAGAAAAATACTCTACCAAAGGCAAACCCGAAGGGTGGACAAATATAAATGAGTTTGTTGGGTTATATTTAGATAAAATTGAAGTAAACAAAGCCATTGAAATACCAAATATTTATTATGATATGGGCAAATATAACATACGCCCCGATGCAGCAGTTGAACTCGATAAAATTGTTGTCTTTTTAAATACAAACCCTAATATCCATGTCGAGCTTGGCTCGCATACTGATTCGCGAGGAAGCGCAAAAACAAATAAAATACTGTCGCAAAAACGGGCACAGGCAGCTGTAAATTATATTGTGAAGCATGGTATCGACAGCGACAGGATAAGCGCAAAAGGCTATGGCGAAACAAAACTAAAAAACCGCTGTGGCAACGGTGTAAAATGCTCTGAAGAGGAACACCAGCAAAACCGAAGAACAGAAATTAGGGTTACATCGCTGTTGAGCGCAAATTAACCCACTTTATTTAGG
>CAYQPP010000243.1:0-5757 GCA_964419235.1 uncultured Bacteroidales bacterium | reverse complement strand
ATTCAACTTGTTTGAAAAATAAAAAACATGTAGGTTTGTAATAAAGGTTACTTTTTTTTAACTAATTTACGCAATTTAGTATCATAAAAACCTAAACACCCCATATTAATGAATAAGAAGATATTTCAGATAGTCTTTTTTGCAATGGTGCTTTTAACGTTTGGGGTAGTAATAAAAAACTATGTCAACTCTATCGAGTCTGATATAAACGATTATACATGTGTTTTAGATGAAGAACCACAAAGCAAAATTTCGCGGTTATCGCCTATAATAATCAGGTTGGCACAAGATATTGACGACAAAAAGTTTCCGGTTGACAAACCTTTGCAGGACGATATTTTACAGTTTACCCCACCTATTGACGGTTATATATATTTTACCGACAAAAAAACCATTGAATTCCAGCCAAACAACCCATTGCCTGCCGGTGCTGCCTATTCATGCAAATTAAATGTTAAAAAATTATTTCCTGCCGCCAAGCTCAAACCTTTTCATTTTAAAATATCAACACCTGCAACAACGTTTACCGTTAAAATTAACGAAGTTGTTTACTATGATACAAACAAAACCGGCACACCTTATATTAAAGGGCACATAACTTTTAACGATTATGTTGCCTTTGATAAAAAACGGGGGCTAATTGATGCCCACCAAAATAACCGTAAACTTTCTGTTGTTTATCTGCCCGACAATGCCGTTCACTCTATAAATTTTTTAATTAATGGTATTAAAAGAACTAAACACAACAAAAATGTTGTTATAAAATGGAGCGGGAAGCCAATAAATTCAGAAATTGATGATAGCACCTCAATTGATATTGCCTCGGCAAACAGTTTTAAAGTAGTTTACTGTAAACTTCAACACTTTCCAAAACCCGTTTTAAAAATTCGGTTTACCGATGCTATCGACAACAAAATAACACCCGCCTCTTTTATTAATATTACCCAATTAAATGATTATAGCATTGCCATTAACCAAAACGAGGTTACCATCCTGTTTAACAGTATTACAAACAATACGCATAAATTACAGATATCAAAAACACTGTCAAACAACAAAGGCATAACGTTAAACAACGATTTTAATTTTAATTTTGACTTGACACACCCCTATCCTATTATTTATTTTTACGACTCTTCGCATTATATATCTAAAAACAGATCGCCAAATATTATTGATGTTAATGTACTGAACTTAAAACGCATAACGGTTAAAGTAACACATGTGCCCGATAAAAATATGATTCAATTTTTACAGGTTAATGACATAACAGGCAAAAATGAGCTGGAGCGTGTTGGCAAAAGTATTTTTATTAAAACATTCAATTTACAAGACCTTTTAAACTACAACCCAAACGAGCTAACGGTATATAGCTTAAATCTTTTAGGAGCCGATTTATCAAAAAACGGGCTCTATAATTTTGAGTTTACTTACGACACAAATAACGTAGTGTATAATTTTGGCAATACCGTAATTGCCAAAGATAGTGCCCAAATTGATAAAAAAACCGGCACAAACATTGCATACAGCCACAATATTATTTTTTCGGAATTGCATGCCATAGCCAAGCGTACAACTCTTGACACGCTTTATGTTATGGTTAGCAACCAAAATACCGGATTGCCCGTAAAAAATGCCAAGGTTGAAATATTCGACTATCAGCAAAACAGGCTTGCCACACTTATTACCGATAACAACGGGGTTGCAAAAGCCAAAATAAAAAACCATAATGTTTTTGTAAGGGTACAACACAAATCGCAAATAACCTACCTTAAATTAAGCTGCAAAAATTCTATCGCAAAAAACAGTGAGTCGGCAAACGGGGTAAAACCAAACAGGGGGCTGCTATGCCATATCGAGGGGTTAAAACCTGCTTACCTGCCAACCGACAGCCTGCATGTTGGCGTGGTAATAAAAAAAAGCGGTTCGCCCGATTTTAAATCAGGCAATCTTGAAATTATGTTGGAATCGCCCAACCATTTTTTTTTTGACACCCGTATTACTTCTGCGTTAAGCTCATCATTAACACTTTACAAAACTGCCTTGCCAAATAACTGCAAGTCGGGCAACTGGAAAATTGTTATTAATTACGGACAGACTAAATTTAAGTATCCGTTTATAGTTTTAAAGAAAAATAGTTTAATACTGCCTGTAAATATCATTGTTAACCCTAAAAAAAACACCATATCAATAACTGCCGACACAAAAAAACACATCAATAAAAACACAAAAACTGTTGCACAAATAACCCCTATAACAAACCCACAGTTTCAATCAATATCCGATTCGCTTATTAAAGCAAATGCTTTAAATGGCAAAACCTATAAAATACATTTTAACAAATACGGCAAAGCAGAAATTGAGCTGCCAAAATGGACAAAAACAGGGATACAATTCCACTTATCGGTAAAAGAGCACCTGCCAAATAGTATTGTTTTGCAAAAAGACACAGTTTTACGCCTTAATGCCGGCATCAACAATACCAATATAAAAACCACCCTACAAACATATGCCGGCACAGAAGTTAAATCGTGTATAAAAACGGTATCATACAACAGCAACACACCAACTATAACTGTTAATACCGATAAGCAGCATTATAATATTGGCGACTCTTGCAATGTTTTTTTTAAATCAGCCCTGCCGGTTTTTGCATTAGCCACTATCGAAAACAGCACGCATATAATTAACACACAATGGGTTCAATCTGCGCCAAGCACCCAAAAAATTAGTTTTATTATTACCAAACAGATGTTGCCCTGTTTTTATATCTCATTTTTACCATACCACTCTTTTGAAAACACCCCTACTTTAAAGTACATTCCTGTTTCAAACAATAAAAATAAAAACCAAGCACTTATTGAAGTTGATATTCCACACGATTGGAAACCCGAAAGCAAGATACCGCTGCATATAGCAAATATTAATAGCAGCAGCCTTACCTATTTTATTTATATATCGCCAAAAAACAGTATGCCTGACAATAAAAAACCAATAGCCGACTACTTCAATCAAAAACAGCAAAGTTGTATATCGACATGGAGCTCCGACTATCTGCAAAGTAACAAAACAGATACAGGCATAGTTATTAATTCTGATAGTAAAAACACCGTTGTTAAATCAGCCAACTTTAAGGCGGGCACAACACATAAACCACAATTACTGTTAGGTCCTTTTAGCATTTCGGGCAATAAAAGGGTAACCCACTATATTGGTGTGCCCGAAACGCAAAGTGTAATAAATGTTAAAATAGTTGGTATAGCGCCCCAAACAGGCAAAGTATTCGAAATGAACAAAACAGCGGCAATTTATGAACCTTTTACTATTAAAGCCAAACTTCCAAAATTTATAAACGCCGGAGATATTGTTGAACTGCCCGTAAAAATTTTAAATAACACTATTGAGCCCGATACTCTATTGATACAGATAAAAGATATGCAAAACATTGAGCTGTACAGCCCTGTTGATAAAAATGTGGTGGTAAACAAAAACAGCTTAACGCATTTTACCATAAAATTTAGCGCAAATAAAATGGTTGGCAACGGGCATTTTAAAATATTGGTTAAATCGGGTAAGGCACATACAACAAAAACAATAACCCTACCCATAAAAGGCAACCCAAGCTATTTAACCCATAGCACATCGGCAATATTACCTATGCAAAAACCTTGGCAACAAACCATTACACCAATAGGAATAAAAGAGACAAATACTGCCGCACTCGAATTCTCAAATTTTAATATCCCAAATATTTGGTTTATACTGCAATCATTAAATAAAAACAGCTCAAACAACCTTGCCTACCTTATCAATAAAAGTTTCCCGCTTATTTATTTAAACAAAATTATTAATAACGACGAATTAAAACACCGATTCTCGGAAACAATCGACAATACATTGTTGCAGCTTTTAAAATACCAAACCAAACAGGGTGGTTTTAAAAACAGGTTAACCGATACTGAACCGGCAATGAAAATTACAAGTTATGCGGGCGAATTTATGCTTGAGGCTGAACAAAACGGTTATAACATAAACGAGGGTGTATTAAACAGGTGGAAACGCTATCAACAGCGCGAACTTCAAAAACTCAAATTTTTATCGGCAAACGAAAATTCAAATCAGGCTTATGTTGTATATACGTTAACCCTGTCGGGATTGGTGGGACAAAAACAGTTGCACGAGTGTATGTTGCACCAACCAAACAAAACCATAAACAAGCTTTATATAGCCAAAGCTTTTGCGGCATCAGGCAACTTTAAGGATGCAATACCATTGATACAAGATGATAGTATTGAAATGCCTATTGAAAAAATGGGTATAGCCGAAAGCGCACTAATGTTAAGCCTTGCCAACGATATGGATTTAGAAGGGCTTTCGCACACATTAATAGTGCAGTTAAACAAGCAGATTAAAAACAAAAACACCAATCCTCATGAAATTGTGTTGGCTTTAAACAGCCTACTAAAAACCATGATTTCATCGGGCATAAACAGTAACAGCCAGCTTATTTATCAAATAAACAACGGTAAGGAGTTAACTCAAAAAAGCAATAACCTACTTTCGTATATTGCCATACCCCTTGAGTTTACGCTACCTAAGCATATTGACATAAAAAATACCGGAACCGATACGCTTTATATAAATCTTGTTTATTCAGGAAACCCGCAAAAAATACCAAACTATTCAAAACGCAACAAATTATTAATTGCCAACCGCTACTATTACCTCGACAATTCAGAGGTTAAAATACCCGCCTTTAATACCAGAGAGTATTACAAGCAGGTTATTACATACAAAAACCTCAACAAACAGCTTAAACAAAACCTATCGGTGTCAATTCCAACGCCATGCGGAGTTGAACTAATTTATTCAAATATACCGTTATTGAATAATGAATACAGCACAAATGATAAAGGCACAATCCAAACCCAAATACTACTGGAGCCTTATGAAACAACAAGAATTATATTGGTGTTTAAAACTAAATTCAAGGGGCAATATATATCATACCCCATTAAAACATTCAACAACAATCTGTTTTATAGCGAAACATATACAACACAGCAAGACATTACAATAAAGTAATTTGCTTACCTGCCAAGCTCAACTAATCTTCCATAATAATGTAGTTTGCCGATGCGCGGTTTAATGCAATTGGAATATTGTTGATAACCGCTGTCCTTATTAAGGTTTGAATATCGTGCTCGTGCCCTTGCGGCGTTTCCGAATCAATAAAAAAAACGACCTTATCAATTTCGTTATCCAATATTTTTGTTGCCAAGTAAATATCTCCGCCCGACGGCCCATGCCCAAATGCCTCAACTTCCAAGTCGAGCACGCTTTTTAAAAGCTTGGCGGTATTTGAAGTGCCTAATAATTTGCGGTTTTTTAAAGTGTCGATTTTTTCTTTTGCCCACTCAAGCATTACCTGCTTTTTTTTATCGTGTGCAACCAATGCAATGGTGATAGGTTTTTTTGTCATAATTATTATCTTTTAAATATGCCGCAAAACTAACAAATAATAACCGAAAACTAATAAAAACAGACAATCCTTAACCAAAACCTGCATAATGCAGGAATTAATTATTAAGATTCTTTATATTATTGAAAATAAATACGTTAAATTGAAACGAGGTAATTATTTATAAAATGCCATTTGAATCTTAACCTATTAATAATCAATAATTGTTAATCAACTAACAAATATTTATGAATTAATCAAGCTAAATATAACAATTAATTAAAGTTGGAAATAAA
>CAYQPP010000242.1:3787-5817 GCA_964419235.1 uncultured Bacteroidales bacterium | reverse complement strand
CATAATCAACATTAAGAGGTCCGCCAAGAACTTTTGTGCCACTGTGAGCAACATCTGGCTCATGCGTTGCTACTCCAATTTCAAATGGAGCTTCAAGTGTCCAACCTTTATCAGATTCAAAATCGTCTTCAAAGATCACAGTTGCTTTTGGCGAATATTTAGCTTTAACAACCGTTTGATAGTTTTCAAACTCTGAAGGAGCTATGCGCCGCTCCTGTGCTTTTGCCGTAAAGGCAATAAGCAGTGTAGCAATTAATAATGTAAAAGTTGTGTTTTTCATAAAATAAATAATTAATAATTAGTATATAACAATTAAAGTAATTTTTCTATTTAACTATATTAATTTTTTTGCTTATCACTTTATCTTTATATTTGATTTTGATTATATAATTCCCCTGTACAAATTCAGAAAGATTTATTGTGCATGTGTTTTCTCTGTTTTCAGAAGATAGCATTAAGATACCCAGTATATTGTATATCTCTATGGTAGAGTTTCTGACATTGTTAATGTTAATTTCGTTTTTAGCCGGATTAGGGTAAATTTTTATATTGCTTCCTACTTCAGAAATATCTGCCGGTCCTGTAGAAAAGGAGGATGTAAAATCATCTTCAATTTCAATGTTATAATTATTTTCAATTACCCCGCCCCCAAGAGTTACGGTATATACCTTGTTGTTTTCAAAATCTTGTTGTGGCTTAACTGTTAGTATTGTTTTGTCAGGATTCATAAATAATGAGAACGAAATGTCATTGTCATCATTATCTTTAAGTGTAACCGGCAGGTTAGGATTCATAACAGGGATAGGGTTATCATTAATAAACCTCACAGGCTGATGGAAGTTTATATATATGTATGAGTCGAGCGATATGCCGGCAGCACCCTGTATAGGATCGGCATTTATGGTTACTGCCGATGATTCGGTTACAAACCGCACCAATTTTTTTGCCCCCCAATTCCCTTCGGTAGAATATAATGTATTATAAGCATCATTTATAATCAATGATGTGCCACCATTTTCTCCTTCATCTATTATCTCTAACCTATAGCAATCAGGACTTAAGTCAAAATTAAATACATATGTTTCATTGTCATCATAATCATTGCCTGATTCAATAAAAGTACCATCGGGCTCTTTTAATACCCATGAAAATTCATTGCCATTGTTGTCAGTTGTAAATTTTAACTCAACCCATGTAATACCTTTTGAGGCATCAACTATTTCAGATGTTTGAGAGTTGTTGTCTTCATTATCATCCGTACTAATATTAACCGTAAAATTATTGTTTCCTTGAGGCGCATAATTAATTAGCGGAAGTTCAACAATTCTTGAACCCAAAGAACTCAAATTGCCTGTCCAGTTATAAACTTGAGCTGTTTCATTGTTTATTTTGTAGTTGATATCTAACGAGTTGATTGTGTTGACCCCAAAGTTGCTTATTTCAACCGAAGCCATAAATTCACCGTCACACACCATCTCATCAACAATAACATTACTTAAGGCTATATCGTTTGCAGGTTGCGTTCCAATAAAAGTAGGGTAGCATCCGTTAGCCGATATAATTTCTTGGTTTGTTTCGGCAACAAAAGCTACAAATTGCAAGTGATTTAATATTATAGGGATATCTCGATTGTTGGCCGGAATTGTGAATTCGATAGTTTTATCAACAAAAGTTTCTTCTGTTGTTTCTTGCATCTCTACTCCCCATTGCCCCAAAGGCATATCAATTAATCTGTGCATATGGTTGTAATTGCTACCGCCATTTGTTTGTGTTCCTATAGTATTGTCTTGCAAAACAGCAATATTTAACCTGTTTATTGATTCAGGGCTGTCGCCTGTATAATATATTTCAACGTGGATGGTTGCAATTCGCGTTGCCTTGTCTATTTCAACCTCTACGGCAACATTAACATATGAGCTTTGATTTAGTATTTGATTTGTGGCATTATCCCATTGCCCACGTCCCAAAGCTGTTTTATTGTCTGAAAACACATGGCGGTTAATCGTCCCTGATGGATAACCGGTAACCCC
>CAYQPP010000242.1:0-3687 GCA_964419235.1 uncultured Bacteroidales bacterium | reverse complement strand
TACTACTAAACACTTTATTAACTATGTTAACTGAAAAAACTCCTTATTTTGATATTACAATTTTGTGGGCGGCAACAGTATTATCGCTTTTAACCACCTTTAAAACATATGTACCATTACTCAACTCCGACACATCAATACTCTGGTTTGAGTTGTAAATGGTTTTTGTAATAATTAGTTGAGAAAAAATATTATAGATTTCAATTTTACAATTTTTGGCATTTGATATAAATATTTGCGATTTTGCCGGATTCGGGAACACCTTAACACTATTATTGCTAACAGTATTAACACTATTAGGTATTGCAGATATTGCAGATTGAAGAACCTCTTTTGAGCTTGTTTTTTGAACAAACACAATAACTTCTATATCTGAATACTCTTCAATATTTGTTTCTGATAAATCTGCCGACAGGTCGTACTCCTGCTCTTGCCCTTCGGTTAAATCTATGGTTTTGCCCTCTGCGTTGGGTAGCATTTTCATAAACACTTGGTAAAATTCTGTTTCGCCGTTGTTTCCAACGTTTAGTGTTGTGAGTTTTTCAACTACGGCTACAAAAAGCTTAACCGATGAATAGTCTTGCTGTGAATTTATTTTAACATTTACCGATATATTTTTGCTTGCCTCATTTAGCGTGTGGGTTGCATCAATAGTCATTATGGCATTATATGTTTTATTGTTTTCGTAGTAACCGTACAGGGTGTCAGGTCCTTGAGAAACTATTTCGGCATGTTGTACATATGCACCATCAAAACGAAAATGGGGTATTCCTTGAATGCTATAAAAACCCGCCCTGACTCCACACTCGTTTGTATAATATACATCTCCGGGCGATGGATAATCCATAGGGTATTTTATTAAAGAATACTCATTATTGTTTAATTTTGGAAAGAATAGGTTAAACGTATTCTCGTTTGCAAACGCACAGGCGGCGCATGTTGAGCCTGTAAAATCTTCAAAAAGTGTTCGTTTGGGTATGTATAATTCATCAATAATAATTTGTTTGGCACAAGTATTATTACTTAACTCGGTTTCGCCGCCACCGTTAACATTCAATATTGTTGCTTTAATGGTAAACGTGCCTTCATCAGTAAAATTAAAGGGTACGTTATGGGTAAAATCATACGTTTCGTTAAGGGCAATATTTATGTCTGTAACTGAAAAAACGGCACTCTCATTGCCTCCGTCTATATTGTAAGTTACATCAAACGAAGTGATATTTTCAGAGCCAACGCTTTTTATTCTGCCCGAAATGTCAACGTTGCCGGGTACTGAATATACAGGCGTTGTTAGTTTAAACAACTTGGCATCGGCAGCCGATGCCTGAGAAAATACTTTTACATTATCCATTATCCAGTATAATACCGGTTTTCGGCCTTCAAATTGCCAAGCTATTTTAATGTTGTTGCCTGCGTATTGTGTAATATCAACTTCTGATGTGTACGACACCTCGTCTCCCCAAGGCCAGTCGGCAACGCCCGAATTAACTACTGCCGTTGAGTCATCTTCTTGCCAAATTGTATCCCAAGTAGCCCCATCGTCGGTAGTAATTAAAACATTAAAGTTGGGGTCGAAAGGTCCGTCGGGATTATAATCGTCAATGTTTAATACAAAATATTGGAAATATTCGGCTTGCCACTCCCATTTAACTTTTAACAAATTGGATGTGCTCGAAGGCAACGATATTGTGGGGGTAATAATGTTTTCGTCGTAAATCATGTCGTCATCAACATACCTTATATACGCTTCTCCCCAATCTTGATGCCATAAACCATCGCCGCTTGCCGTGCTTGTTGGCCCCGATACAATGCTGAAGCCTTCGGGTGGCCATGTTTCAAAATCTTCGCTAAGGAGTACTGTTTGCCCAAAACTACTATTGATAATTAATGTCATTAACAGGAATAGTTGTAAACTTTTTATTGTTTTCATAGAAATATTTACTCTAAATGCTTTTATATTTAATTATTTCGTGCATAAAAGTACGGCAATAAAAAAATACAGCAACCTAAAAATAAATATACATACTAATTATAATGACAATAAAAATAATTTAACAAGCTAATAAGCAGTGTATTATAACAATAATAAATATATATTATAATTTATCGACATACCAGTTTTTTGTAACGTTCAATAGTGGTTTGTTTTTTATTTTTGAGAGTAGCCAAATATATATTGGGAGATAATTTTCGGAATATAATCTTCCATCGCTTAATTTATAGAAATACTTATTAAACTGGTTTTCCATATCGTCATATACTTTATGAAATATTTTATTGTCGAAAAGGTTTTTTTTGAGGGACAAGGCAAATTTGTATTCAAAACTATCTTTCATATTGGACGATTTAAAATATTTTACCGTTTTGTTAATAACACTTTCTTGATATTCAACATCATGTTTGTCGAATACAATAATCAAATTGAACAATGTGGCATCGTCAAAGGCATCTTTTCGTATATTTTTGTTCGACTCATTCAGCATTTTATTGACGTAGTATTTTGATTTTTTTGTGTCGCCAAGAAAATAGTACCCCATTTTAAGGGCTGAGTAGATAATAATTAACATCTCTTTCGACAGATTTTTAATCCAAAAGGCTATTCCTTGCTCAACTTCAATAATTTTTTCTTTAAGCAAGTTTTGCTTGCCCATAAATACATAGCTCATTACCTCATAGTTTGCCGCATAATAAAACAACTTTAGCTCAATATTAACATTGTTGCCAAAGTAGCCCTGTTTATACTTGTCTCTTAGCTCATGCATTGTGTAAACCAGCTCATTAAAAGACGCATTGCAAACACAAGATGTCAAGTGCTCAAGGTGGGCTATCATATATTCGGCATAGTCAATGTCAACGTCGGTTTCTAACACGTTTTGTTTGGTTAACTGATACTCCTGTTCGTGCTTTTTTTGCATCCAATAGTATATAGCCTTTGTTATTCGCGAGTAAAATAGTGTTCTTTTTGAAATTACCTCGGGGGGTATCTCCATTTCAAACCTGATAAATTTTTCTTTATCGAAGTTTAAAGGCAGGTAGCCCATCTCTTTTTTGAGGTTCAGTATCTCCATATACAAATTTTTTGTTTTCAGATACATCAATTGCTGGTTTAGGGCTTTCTCCTCTAAACGCAAAAGCTCAAAATAATCTTGGCGGGTAAATGTTTCAAGATAAAAACCGATGCTTTTTTTCCATTCAAGAATCTGGATAAAAAAACCGAAGCGCTCGTGTTTTTGGGCTAACCTTTGTGCTTTGTTTACCTCTTTCCATGCCTCTTTAATTAATTGCCGTTTAAATAGTGTTTCAGTATTTAACAGCTTTTTAAGGATATTGGCATCTATACTATCCGTTTTTTTGTTTAGTGAATCAAGCAGCGAGTCGTACAGGTATTTTCTGCGCTGAGCATTCTCTTTGTTATCGTGTACCTTCCCTTTTTTTATCTGCTTAAAAAGGTTGAAATACTCAGGGGCTTTGTTTTGCTTTACCTTTAGGCTAAATGCCCTAAGTTCGCCCTGTTTTAACGATTTTATTAGTTTCTCGATTGTTGAATATGGCATAGCATAAAAGAAATAATGTATGCGCAAATATACTAAATCAAATATTAAATGAATAACCTCGCTGCAAGCAGCGAGGTGTTAATTCTGTATAAAACAATGTGTTTTGCGGTAAACTGCGGAATATCTGTTGGCC
>CAYQPP010000241.1:0-5827 GCA_964419235.1 uncultured Bacteroidales bacterium | reverse complement strand
TAAAAAATAGCAGTTATTGTGTCGGTATAAATTTGTTAATTAACTGAATATAAAATAATAGGGTTACCAATTTAGTTCTCAAAATCTTGATTGGATAATTTGTATCTAATATAAATAGGTCAATGTAATATTCAATAAGCAACATTCAACAAACAATAATAAAGTAAAAAGATGAACTATGGTGTATTAATTATATTACCTGATTATTAAGTAGATATGCGATTATAATAAATATCAATCATTAAAAATAATACTAAAAAATACAGTTTAATGTTGAAAATTGTATATTGAGTGTTGAATATTTGTCATTTGTAAATTAAGATACGACTTAAATGGGTAATCTTATAAAATAATAACACTATTGCTTTTTGTAAAAATACTCACGCCGATACTTTTCGGTGTGGACTCAAATAATAATAAGTTTAATAATAAAAGTTTGGAAAAATGACCGGAACCGGAATTTTTGATGAGATAAAAGAGACGTTTAAACATGGTAGCATGCTTACCCGATTGATATATATTAATTTAGGAGTTTTTTTAATTGTAAAAATTGTTGATGCATTTGTTGGACTTTTTGCCATTGGAACCGAAAATGTGCTTATACAATGGCTGGCCGTACCTGCCGATTTAAGCATATTGCTTTATAAACCATGGACAGTATTTACATACATGTTTCTGCATCAAGGTTTTATACATATATTATTTAATTTGCTTTGGCTTTTTTGGTTTGGTAAAATATTTTTAGAATACCTTACCGGAAAACAGTTGTTAAATGTATATCTGTTAGGGGGGCTTGCCGGTGCCGCACTATATATTTTATCGTTTAATGTTTTTCCGGCTTTTAGCGATGCAATTCCATTTTCAATTGCATTGGGAGCATCGGCTGCAGTATTGGCAATTGTTGTGGCAACGGCTGTTTATGTGCCCGATTATACGGTACACTTAATGTTTTTGGGCACGGTAAAACTTAAATATATTGCATTGGTGTCGGTAATACTCGACATTGTTTTTTTAATGGATGGCAATGCAGGTGGACATATTGCACACATGGGAGGAGCTCTATTCGGGTATTTTTACATTAAACAACTACGTAAAGGTAAAGATATATCAAAAGGTTTTGGAAAAACACTCGACAGCATTTTCAGCCTGTTTAAGCCAAAAAACAACTTAAAGGTTACCTATAAACGTGGCGAAACCGATATAGACTACAAACAGCGTAAAAATATACAACAAAAAGAGGTTGATAAAATTCTTGAAAAGATAGCCAAATCAGGATACGACAGCCTTTCAAAAAACGAAAAGGATATTCTATTCAGGCAAAGCAAGAATAATTAGAGTCTGTGAAGCCCGACTTAAGCGTTGTCGTTCAAAACACAAATTTTCATGCATTATTTATTTATTGCAGAATATGCTTTGAACGCAATTAACGATAATTTATAAAACTTACCGAAGCAATAACACAATAACCAATATTTTTTTTTACTTTAGTATTTTACATTAGCTTTTTATAGATAAAAAAATTAAGCTGCTATTAGGTTTTATTGGTATTGCCATTATTGTTTTTTGCGTTTGGTATTTTAGGTCGTTGGTAGCCTATATTTTAATTGCCGCCGCCATTTCAATAATAGGGCATCCTATTTTAAACCTTCTTGACAAAATAAAAATAGCAAACCGAAAATTGCCAAAAAGTTTATCTGCCGCAATAACTTTAATTGTTTTGTGGTTTTTTTTGATTGCTTTTTTCCGAATATTTATTCCGTTGGTAATTTCTGAAACAAATGTTTTATCGAGCATTGATGTTTACACACTTTACCACAGGTTAGAGCAGCCACTTGAAAAAATATTTACTTTTTTTCAGAACACAGGTTTTTTTGAAGGGCACTCCACATTTGAAGATTATTTGACTGCAAAACTGTTTTCAGTAATAAACACCTCATATTTAACAAATATAGTATCATACCTTACCTCAATTTTAGGCAATCTGATTATTGCTTTTTTTGCAATATCGTTTATAACGTTCTTTTTTTTAAAAGACTCATCGCTATTTTCAAATGGTATTTTGCTGTTATTCCCCGATAAGCGTTCAAAAGAGGTAACACACATTTTAGAATCAATACGGCAACTATTGCCACGTTATATTATAGGTATTATTTTAGAGGTGTTAATGGTAATGCTGTTAATTACGTTAGGTTTGTGGTTAATAGGAATTGAGTTTCAGCATGCTGTTATTTGTGGTTTGGTAAGCGGCATATTAAATGTTATACCCTACGTTGGACCTTGGATTGGTGCCCTTTTTAGTATTATTATCGGTATTGCCACCAATACACATTTAAACTTTCAAACCGAGTTAATGCCACTAATAGGTTTTATGGTTTTGGTTTTTGCTATTGTTCAAACAATAGACAATGTACTGTTTCAACCGTTAATTTACTCAAGCAGCGTAAATGCACATCCGCTCGAGATATTTTTGGTAATTATGATGGCAGGCAGTTTGGCCGGTATCGGAGGTATGATTTTGGCTATTCCGTCATATACGGTATTGAGAGTTATAGCTAAAGAGTTTTTAAGTAATTTTAAAATTATTCAAAAAATTACCGAGAATATTTAATTATTCTTTATGTTTGTAATAATGTTGTTAATTGCCAACTTATCAACTCTATTTGAATGAAAAAAAATTATTTTTTTATATTTGTTATTTTACTGTTTTCACATGGAGCTTATTCTCAAGCTGCATTTTCTATTCAAGGTAATTTGTGCCAACACAAAACACTATATTTTATTGATGAATCGGATGTTGCTGTTTCAAATTGGAGCTGGGAATTTGGCGATGGAGAAACATCAATTGAGCAAAACCCTACGCACACATATACCGACACGGGCATATTTATGGTAAAACTAACCATTGTAACAAGCAATAGTAACAGTTATAGCGACTCAATGCCCAAGCATATTTCTGCAAACCCCATAGTCGGTTTTATTACCGACTCTACACAAATATACTACTCTACCTACTCGCGCACATTTATCGACACATCAAAACTCTATAACCCCGTTAAAAATTACATTTGGAATTTTGGCGATGGCTCCGCCCCTATTTTAACCGACTCGGCAAAGACTTTATATAAGTATGCCAAAAGCGGTTCATATCAGGTTTGGCTAAAAGTGGTTGACAATGAAGGTTGTACCGATTCAGTTTCAAATATTGTTGACATTCACGACCGATTTTACATACCCAATGTATTTACCCCAAACGGCGATGAAATGAATGAGGAGTTTATTGTAACATCAAACGGAAATACCCTTTTTTCGATAGAAATATACAGCCGCTGGGGAAATATAGTTTTTAAACGTAGCGGACACCAACAAATTGTTTGGGATGGCCATATGCCAAACGGATCGATTGTGCAGCCCGGAACCTATTATTATGTAATATATTCAGAGAGCGATAATGTTACTTATGAACCCGAAAAAGGTTTTATAACTGTTTTCCGCTAATTGCAGCCTGTATATAATGTTTACTTTATGGACCACATTAATAAATTATTAATGAGTTTTTCTCAAATACCTTTTTTTAAAGAATTCAGAAGATTAGATATCCATAGAAAGATATATATAATAGGATTGCTGATTATGGCAATAGGCTTGCCTTTATCGCCTTTTTTGGTTAGTAATGCACAATTTATTATAGGGCTAAACTGGCTATTCGAGCGCAAATTTAAAACTAAGTTTACCACATTAATAAACAATAAAGTCATTTGGATTTTATTGTTGCTGCCCCTGTTGCATATTTTATGGCTTATTAACACTTCCGATTTTAGCTATGCATTACACGACCTTAAAATAAAATTGCCACTACTGGCAATACCTTTGGTGTTAGGCACTACTAAACCATTGTCGCAAAAAGAGTTGCGATGGTTTTTATATGCATTTGTTTTTGCTGTTTTTTGCGGTACCACAGTAAGCTTTGCGGTAATAACAGGCATCTATAAAATAGAATACCACGACATTAGAAACATATCGGTATTTATATCGCATATAAGGTTTGGGCTTATGATAGTACTAAGCTTGCTTATTATAGGATATTACTTTATTATTGATTATAAAACATTGCCCACATGGAAAAAAACAAGCCTTAGCCTACTAACAATATGGTTTTTATCATTTTTAGTAATACTTCAGTCAATTACGGGGTGGATAGCTTTGCTGCTGCTTTTAATATTAATATTTGCGAAAAACTATAAAAAAATAAAACCTCGGTTTTTAAGGGTTGCCATTTGTATTGTATTATTATCTATAATAATAGGCAGTATAGGATTAGTATCAAAAGCATACTCCGATTTTTACTCGGTAAAAACCTGCAACTTTGCCAACTTGCCTGAGCAAACCCCACGAGGCAATAAATATTTAAACGACACCACATCGCAACTTAAAGAGAACGGGTATTACGTAAGAATACTTATAAGTTATAAAGAGTTAGCCCAAACATGGCCTAAACTTAGCAAAATACCTTTTCAAGGATACGATGCCAATGGATATCCCATATGGAACACCATGATAAGGTATTTAACATCAAAAGGTTTACCAAAAGACACTGATGGGCTGCTTGCGCTTGACCCCGATGATATTGAATTGATTGAAAACGGTTATGCCAACTGCGTTTATCGTAAAAAATTTATACCATATGTTAAAATATACAATGTAATTTGGGAAATTGACCGATACAGAAAAACCGGCAATGCCAATGATAAATCAATAGTACAGCGAATTGAATTTAGCCGTGCAGCACTACATATTATACACAACAACTTTTGGTTTGGCGTGGGTACCGGCGATTTAAAAAATGCATACAATAATGCATATAAAGAGATAAAAACAAATCTTAAAAAAAGAAATAGGCTGAGGGCACATAACCAATTTTTAACATTTTTTGTAACCTTTGGTATATTTGGCTTTTTGTTGGCATTGTTTAGCATGGTATATCCGGGCATTAAAAAACGACACAACGGAGGTGTCTTTTTAACAGGTTTTTTATTAATAATTTTTATAAGTATGCTTAATGAAGATACGCTTGAAACACAAGCCGGCGTAACTTTTTATATTGTTTTTTATACATTGTTTGTTTTTCAAAATCATAATAATGATTAAACTGTCAGTTGTAATAATAACCTTTAACGAAGAAAAAGATATAGCCCGTTGCTTAGGCTCTGTTAAAAGTATTGCCGATGAAATTTTGGTGGTTGACTCTTTTAGTACCGATAAAACCAAAGAGATATGCGCCTCATTTGGCGTTAAGTTTATTGAGAATAAATTTGAAGGCCATATTCAACAAAAAAACTTTGCCGCAAAACAGGCAGCCTACAATCACGTACTGTCATTAGATGCCGACGAAGCTCTTTCGCCCGAGCTTAAACAGAGTATTATTGATGCAAAAAACAGTTTTACAGCCGACGGTTACACATTTAACAGACTTAACAGCTATTGCGGCCAATGGATAAAGCACAGCGCTTGGTATCCCGATAAAAAATTGCGCCTTTGGAACAAACGGAAAGGCAGCTGGGGGGGAGAAAACCCGCATGACAGGTTTGAAATGGAAACCAATTCGGTAATAAAACATTTAAAAGGCGATTTGCTTCATTATACATACCATACCGTACAGCAACATGTAGCCCAAGTAGGCAAATTTACCGATATTGGCGCACAAGCTGCTTTTAACAAAGGGCGCAAAGCCCCTGTCATAAAAATCGTGCTGTACCCAATTTGGAAATTTATCCGCGATTATATATTCCATGCAGGCTTTTTAGACGGTTTTTATGGCTTTGTTATCTGC
>CAYQPP010000240.1:4032-5831 GCA_964419235.1 uncultured Bacteroidales bacterium | reverse complement strand
CTTTAAATATACAAAGTGTTAACTTTTTGCCTTAGGCTATATTATGTAACACCGCCCTCTGGGCGGTAATTACAACCGCCCAGAGGGCGGTGTTACGTATGGTATTACAGTTTTATAAAAATATTAATAAGAATATAAAGCTATTATTAACAGACATATAACTGATTGAAACCAAAGTACATAATATTGCTACACCCTAAACTTTAAGCTTGCCCGACTCAAAAATATTATTTACTACAACCTCAAAAGCCGAAATGTCGTTAATGGTTTTTAATGCAAAAAGGTAACTTTCGCCTTTATGGAAGCTTTGCGAAAAATACCACCATAAATCTTTCATGCGCCCTAAAAAACCAAGGTTTGTTTGGGTTTTTTTCTTGTAATAGTTGTGCAGCGCAAAATAAAACTCCTTGTATTTATCCATTTTTTCGGCATCGGTAAATTCAACACCATTTATTTGGTTGGTTATAAATGGGTTAATAAATGCCCCGCGACCAATCATATAGCCTTTAATGTCAGGAAAAAGGTTTTCCATTTCATTAACCTGCCCTTTGTTAATAATATCGCCATTATAAATAACCGGCATGTTAAACTTTGGGTATATTTCGGCAAAAAAACTTTTATTGGCCATGCCCTCATATTTTTGTGCTGCCGTACGCGGATGCAAAATAGTTTCGGCAATTGGGTAACGGTTTAATACATCAATAATAGGCATAATTTCGTTTTGCCCGTGTAGCCCAAGCCTTATTTTTATCGATAACAAAGGTTTAAGTTTGGGTAGTATGTTTTCAAGAATCTCATTAATTTTATCAGGAAATGGCAATAGTCCTGCCCCTCTCTGCTTTTTTGTAACATACGGAAAAGGGCAGCCCAAATTCCAGTTAACTTTGGTAAAACCTAAATCGTACAGCATATTGGCATAATATAAAAAACCGTCGGTATCGTTGCTTAAAAGTTGAGGTATAAGGGTTATGCCGTTGTTTAATTCTGCAAAGTGTTTTTGCATGGTTTGCATCTTCATTGGCGAATTGCTGGCTGCCATTATGTATGGAGCCATCATTTCATTAAAGCCACCGAATATTTTATGGTGGGTATTCATAAAATGCACATCGGTCATAGCCTGCATTGGTGCCAACTGAAGAAATTTTGCCATTTGTATGCTTTAAGGTTACGGCAAAAAAAAGGCCACCCATAAGGGCAACCTTTTTATTGTAAATTATTGTTTAAAACTAAAAATTATATGTTACGCCAATTGCAAAGTCCATCAGGCTTTTTGCATAAGTGGTTTTATAAGCTGGCAATCCTATCGCCGGATTGGCAGCAGATTCAACAGTAAAATCGTCATACATTACAAATAGTGCACCCAAATCAATGGCAAGGTTTTCCATTGGCCTAAACTGAATACCAAAACCTACTGTGTTTGATGAGTTGCTGTAACTTATATCGGTTTGATAGCCATTACCAACGCCTGTATTCCCTCGTGAGTAGCCAATACTACCTGTAAGTTTTTCTGTAATATCATACTCCATCCCGAGCGATACCGACCACATATTGTTTTCAACAGAATCTTCTCTGCCACCCCAGTTGGCTTGCTTATCAAAATAGGTATTAAATGATAATTGTGTCCTGAATTTATCAGAAAGCTTATAGCCTACGCCAACAGCCAAAAAAGCCGGAATATCAGCCCTAAAGCTTGAGTCGTGCTTAAACATTCCGCTACCATCTACCTTAGTATCATTTGTTAATGTAAGCGCTGTTCTTAATTCATACTTAACAGCAATATCTAACTTATCGTTTGGCGA
>CAYQPP010000240.1:0-3932 GCA_964419235.1 uncultured Bacteroidales bacterium | reverse complement strand
CAATCCTTTTGAAAACTCGGCAGAACCACCACCGCCATTAGGGCCAAAACCAAACGATACCCCAACTTTACCTTTTTTATAGGCAGCAAAAAACGATGGAAATAGAGGTGCTTTTACATCACCAATGTACTCTCCGTTATTTAATGTCGGAAAAGTTGACGTAATTGTTTTTGTTTGAAAAATAGTTTGATTGCTAAACGAGAGGTGAAACCCATCGCTTAAGCGGGCTACCCCGGCAGGGTTAAAATAAACTGCGTCAATTCCAAGTGATGCATTACGCGACAGCATACGTACATATTGGGCACTCTGGTTGGTATTTGTAACTATACCACCGGCAAACAGTTGACCGCCTATTAAGGCAGTTGCAATAATTGTGTATAACTTCTTCATACTTATTTATTTTGGTTAATACATACTAAATTATAGCATGTTAAAAAAATTTATTACTGATATAATATGCTATATACTACTGATAATCAATACCTAACTGATTTTAAAAACCCGTTTAGATTATGAATTTAACAAACTATTATAATAACAAAGATATAATAATTTACATATGTTCAAAATTAAATATCTTAATTCAATGTCGTTAAGTTAAGAGTAGTATCTGTTTTCTTCTTCTTTAATTCCTCTTAAAAAGAGAGGCTTATTTAACTTAGCAAAACAATATTGTATCTTAATTAGTGTGATAAAAGGCAAAAAAAAAGCCACCCCTTAAAAAGAGGTGGCCATATTCCATAATTGTTGTTATTATATTAATCCTTGATCAATCATTGCATTTGCAACTTTTAAGAATCCGGCAATATTTGCACCTTTAATATAATCAACATAACCATCGTCGCGTTTACCATATTTAACGCAAGCGTCATGTATGTTACTCATAATTACAAATAATTTTTCGTCAACCTCTTTAGGTGTCCATTGTAATTTAATTGAGTTTTGAGTCATTTCAAGACCTGAAACAGCAACACCACCTGCATTGGCAGCTTTACCAGGAATAATACCTGCTTTTTGTCCAATAAGATAGTGAGCAGCCTCGGGAGTTACCGGCATGTTTGCACCTTCAGCAACTACCAAACAATTATTTTTAACCAATGCCTGAGCAGCTTCTAAATCTAATTCGTTTTGAGTTGCACATGGTAATGCCACATCACATTTCACTTTCCAAACATCGTTTCTGTTATCGCTGTACTTAGCGTTATAACGTGTCTCTACATACTCTTTAATACGTCCGCGCTCAACCTCTTTAATCAGTTTTATTAATTTAAGGTCAATACCTTCTTCGTCAGTAATACAGCCGTTTGAGTCAGACATGGTAATTACTTTACCACCAAGTTCCATTACTTTTTCGGCAGCATAAATAGCTACGTTTCCTGAACCTGATATTGCTACTTTTTTACCTTTAAAGTCGGTTCCGTGCTCTTTAAGCCAGTGCTGTGTAATGTAAACAAGTCCGTAACCTGTTGCCTCGGTACGAATCCAGCTACCGCCCCAATCAATTCCTTTACCTGTCAATATGCCTTCAAATCTGTTAACAATTCTTTTGTACTGTCCAAATAAAAAGCCTATTTCACGACCGCCAACGCCAATATCTCCTGCCGGAACATCAGTTTCGGGTCCAATATGGCGATAAAGTTCTGTCATAAAGCTTTGGCAAAAGCGCATTATTTCATTATCAGATTTGCCTTTAGGGTTAAAATTTGACCCACCTTTACCACCACCCATAGGAAGTGTTGTTAAGGCATTTTTGAAAACCTGCTCAAATCCTAAAAATTTAAAAGTTCCTAAGCTTACATCGGGGTGAAAGCGCAATCCGCCTTTATAAGGCCCTATGGCACTATTAAACTCGATACGATACCCTTGGTTTACATTAATCTCACCGTCATCGCCCATCCATGGAACACGGAACATTAAAATGCGATCGGGCATTACAACACGTTCAATAATTTTGTGTGCTTCAAATTTCGGGTTTTGGTTATAGACATCCTCAATTGATTCAAGAACCTCTTCTACAGCCTGATGAAATTCGTCTTCATTAGGAGTCTGCTTTTTTAACTGGTTTAAAAATTTAACTTTATCCATAATTTATGATATTATATTGGTTTTACATGGTAGCAATTTCGTAATTATGAATATAATCTGTATTTAAATTATGGTGTTTTAAAACAGCATGTTCAATGATAAAGATTCTTGTTACTTATAAATTGAAATTAAAATTGTATTTATTTAACACAGCTGAAATAATAATGCACCATAATTCAAAAAAAATATACCTTTTTGTTGAATTTATATTAAAAAGTATAATTGGCAATCGCATTTAGTGCTAATATCATATTATAGCTTTTTATTAAGCTCTATTAAATTTAAGAACCGAAAATACACATAGTATTACCAATTATGAATTGATACCATCCAAATAACAATTACTTTGCACCAAATATTTATTTGTGAAAAATATTTGAAAGAGATGTCCTACTTTAGTACTGTCAAAACAAAAGATAATTTAGCGAAAATATATAAAGCAAGCTGAATTAACTCATGAAAAACCCTTTTGAGAAACACCCTATTTACTAACCTCCTTTGATCCCCTCTTAGGAGGTTAGTTTTTTTATGCCTTTTATTGTTATTACTGGGGTTGTTTGGTTATTTTTAATAGAATTTATAATGCGGTTTGCACATTTATAATCTTCTGTGGCTACCTCTATTCTAATAAGTGTAATGTGTTTTTTTGATTTGAGAACCTCGCATATTTTTTCAGGTGGCAAAAACTGATCGTTAAAGGCAATTTTGTTGCAGTTGTTGATATATATAAACTGCTCGCCTGTTTTTTGTGTTAATGTTTTGGTGTTTGTAGTATTATGTTTAATAAGCAGACTATAATCAAATGCTATTGATGGATTGTTGATTGTTCTACTATTTTGGATAGTATAATACGCTATTGAAGCTCCTATTAATAAAATGATAGATGCCGCATAAGCAAGGGTTCTGATAAAAATATTTTTTTGTTTACCTATTATGGTTTTTATGCTTTTTGATGCGGGGTGCAACAATTTACCTATTTTGTTGATGTTTGTCGATTGAAAACCCTGAATAGCCTCATTGCACAGCTCGCAACTATTTAGGTGGTCTTTAAAAGCGCGCCTAAAATCTGAATTACCCCTGTTTTGCAAAAAGGACTCAAATTGGTCAACCGACGGGCATTTTATGTGAAATTCGTAATCTGTTTTTTTCATCTGTAAATTTTTTATTCACCACATAGGGCACAAAAACTCATTAACCGTTCTCTTGCTTATCTGTCATAATAATTTGAAGGTTTCGTTTTCCATTTTGTATATAGCTTTTTACTTTTTTAATTGTAAATCCTGTTGTATCAGAAATGTCCTGATAGCTTTTATTATCGAGATAAAATAGTGAAACGCACTTTTGCTGTTCCGGTTTTAGTTTTGTGAGTGCTTCCTCTAACTGTTTTATCTGTTTCTCTTTTTTAATATGTAGATTGATTTCATGCTCATTTTCCATAAAATCTACCGATAAATAATCGTTTTGTGCGTACTCTAAAGGGGCTGTTTTTGAATTATCTTTTAATACTTTAAGGCAATAATTACGTGTAACTGTTAAAAGCCAACTTTTAAAATCGTCAATTTTATACTTTACAAGCTGTTTAAAAAGGTTGCTAAATATTTCAAGCAATGCATCTTGTGCCTGCTCGGTATTTTTTAGGTATTTTAAAGCTACACCAAGTACAATATGATTATAACGCTCGTAAATTTCGCCAATAATTTCATTATTAAGCGTTTGTTTATATAACAAAACCAAATCGGCATCGGTTTTTGACTTAATGCTATTATTGTATCGGTTTTTTACAAGCTTCATTGGCAATAATACTTTTTGTTAAAAGAACAGTTTTTTAGCAAAAGTTGCAACATGTA
>CAYQPP010000239.1:0-5843 GCA_964419235.1 uncultured Bacteroidales bacterium | reverse complement strand
GTGCAAGCATGCTCAAAGGTTACCGTAAATACCGACGCCAAGGGTTAGTAAAGACATCAAAGCATCTGCAAGACCTTTCGTCGCAACAACCATAAAAAATCTGTATTTTTCAGCATAACCCTATATTTTCAGCCTTTCAAAATTTACCAAAAACATAACAGCGATACCCAAAAATGGCAAGGCCGGAGCTTTATAACGCACCAAAGCCCCAAGCACAGGGGTGGTTAAACCGCTTAGCGTAAATAAAATAACTACAAACAAAACACAAAACCACAACCATTCGTTTTTTATGTTTTTTGTGGTAAATAAAAGTGCCATAACAATTAATAAAAGTGCAATTATTAAATTCTCAAAGGCAGCCATAAAACTCATTAAGTTGCTTATCTCAAATACCGAAGGCCGAAAAAGTGTTCTAAAAAATGCACTGGGGCTATTTATTAAAATGCTTTTTAAATTGGGTTTAAGCATAGGTATCTCAATTTTGCTGCCCACATAATTTAAACTATCGGTATAAGTAACAAAATCGTTCTGTTTATTTGCTAATATATCAGGAAAACTAACGCCTATAATGGGTTTTGAGAACCAGCTTAAAACAAAAAACAACAACAGTACCGATATTAACTTAAAGGTAAAATGTTTTTTACCCCAATAGCGTATTATTAAAACAAACAGCAACCCGGGTAGTGCTGCTACCAAAATATAAAATTTTGATATTAATAAAAGAGGCGCTGCAATACCTATCCAAATAATATGCTTTGTTTTTTGCGGGCTTTCAAGCAATTGAAAAAAATGGTATAAAAGCATACCAAAGGCAAACATTAAAATACCCTCTTTTAATATGCCCGACGTCCAAAAATATACCGATGGAAAAAAGAATACAACTATTGGTAAAAGCCACTTTTGTATAGTAAAGCCATTTTTGGTATTATAATCAGCTGAATTACTGGTAGTTGGTTTGTAAATATTGTTGGCAGGATAATTTGCTTTAAGCAATTTGTGTTCAAATAGTTTATAAATACCCCATAATCCGGTAAACGAAATAAAGCTCATAAACAGGGTATGAATATGTATATTCCCTAAAGAAAAAAGCCTTGCAACAGCGTTAAAACGAATTACGGTCCGGTTGTCGTTAAATAAACCGTAATTAAAATTTTTAATCCACGAGCCGCAGGTATCATAATATTTTATAAGATGTGGGGCATCGCCGCCAATGCCTGTTACCATTCTAAAATAGTCAACGGGGTTTTGCCACAGGCTGCTGTAAATTATATTTCCGTCGTCAAAATATTTAAAAATATCCGACGTTGACCTTCCTCCATAGTATTTTGTATAAACAATATAAACTATAACCCCGCCAATAAATTTTAATATAAATATTGATGCAACAATATTTTTTGGTAAAATTGCCGACTGATAGAATTTTGAATAGTAAATAAAAAGCAGTATCAGCGCCGTATATAAAAGAAGAAGCAGGTAACTCATATTTTTTTTCAGTAAAGATATAAAAACCTTGCATGGTGTAAATTGTTTTTGCTTATTTTGTTGAATATTGAAGCGCTTCGGGAATAGCTGATAGTTATTGTTTTAGCATTCTGAGCGGTAAAGCCAATTTGAAAAGTGCAATATGCTCAGATCGCAATTAATATGATTTATTAACTTTTTAGACTATAAACAACAGTAAAATGGATATACCAATTAAGCCTTATGCAAATTCCGATAAGGGGAAAAAAGAGCAGGTTGCCGGCATGTTCGATAATATTGCAGGCAAATACGATTTCCTTAACCATTTTTTGTCATTGAATATTGACAAGCGCTGGAGGCGGAAAGTTGTTAGAATGCTACAATCGGGGAATCCCGTAAGGGTGCTCGATGTGGCAACCGGAACAGCCGATTTGGCCATTGCAGCCTTAAAATGCAACCCGCAACGGGTTGATGGTATCGATATTTCGGAAGGCATGCTTGAAGTTGGTAAGGAAAAAATTGCTCAAAAAGGATACGGCAAAACCATTTTTCTGCAAAAGGGCGATGCCGAAAACATACCGTTTAATGATAATACATTTGATGCAGTTACGGTAGCTTTTGGTGTGCGTAATTTTGAAAACCTTAACAAAGGACTTGCGGAAATGCACAGGGTGCTTAAGCCCGGCGGCATCTGCTTAATATTGGAATTTACCATGCCGCAATATTTCCCGTTTAAGCAGCTATATGGTTTTTATTTTAAGTTTATATTGCCTGCTTTCGGCAAATTAATTTCAAAAGACAATTCGGCATATACCTACCTACCCCAATCGGTAAAGGCTTTTCCGCAGCGCAATGATTTTTTAAAAAGAATGCAGCTTGCCCTGTTTAATTCACCTAAGTTTAAAAACCTAACATTTGGCGTTGCCGCAATCTATTCAGGGGTAAAATAAATATCCCATTTCAATTTAATACATTCATTTACAGTGATATAGTAAACTTCAATTGAACAGTGTGAAATCATAAATACCATTAAAATATATTATATTTATGCATAATAATCAATTTTCTGTAAATACGGGACAGGCTCTGCATTATGCAGGCTAAATTAAACAACATTGAATTAGCGTATGCAAAATATTTATGTATTTTTGGCGTTTAATATAATTATATGAAAAAACTGCTATTTATATTATTGTTGATACCTGTGGTATTATCTGCCCAAAAATCAAAACCTTGGCATAAGGCTTTATATGATGCCTATCCATACCATTTTGGGTTCTCTTTTTCGGCAGGTATTCTCGATTTTTCAGTTTCTCATTCCGATTACTTTTTAAATCAAGATACTATTTATTCTGTAGAGGGGCATGCAAAACCGCTTTTTGGAGCAAGCATGGTGGGTAATATGCGCTTAACCGACAATTGGGACCTTAGGTTTACGCCGGGGCTGCATTTTGGGCAGCGCAATTTAGATTATCTTATACGAGAAATAAAAAATACTGACACCTCTTTTTATTCGCATACCATGAAAATTGCGTCAACCTTGCTTCAATTCCCGATATTGCTGAAATACAGGTCAACTCGGCAAAACAATTACAGGCCTTATGTAATATTTGGTGTAAACTATGCCATTGACCTTGCTGCACGAAAAAAAATTAAAGAGGAGGAACAGCCAAAAATACGTTTAAACAGGAATGATATCTATTTAGAGATGGGGTTTGGGGTAGATTACTACATGCCTTATTTCAAATTCTCAACTGAAATTCGCTTTTCATATGGGTTACTAAACGTGGTAAATTACGACAACACTCAATATACTAATGTTTTTGACCGCTTGGGCTCAAAAAAATTAACATTTATTATCTATTTTGAATAACTTCAAAAGGGGCTTATGCAAAAAGAATTAACCCTTGTTCTATCCCCCAAGCAAGCTTCGTCTGAGGTTTTTTATTTGCCGCTTGCAGCAAAAAAACTCCATATTTCTCAAAAAAGGGTATCAAAAATTCAAATAATAAACCGTTCAATTGATGCACGGGGCAAAAATGTAAAAATACACCTTAGGGTTATGGTTTTTATTGATGCACAACCACCCGTGCAGCCTCAATTAGAGTTTGATTTTATTGATGTAACACATAAAAAAACGGTTATTATTGTAGGGGCAGGACCGGCAGGGCTGTTTGCCGCATTAAAGCTAATTGAGCTTGGACTAAAGCCAATTATAGTTGAGCGCGGTAAAGATGTAACGTCGCGAAAGCGCGATATTGCGGCAATCCATAAAAACGAGCAACTCAACCCCGATTCAAATTATGCGTTTGGCGAAGGGGGTGCAGGTACATATTCCGACGGCAAACTGTTTACTCGCTCAAAAAAGCGAGGCAGCATTAACGAGTTCTTGAATATCCTAAAATATCATGGTGCACACCCCAATATTCTTATTGATGCCCATCCCCATATAGGCTCCGACAAACTGCCGCAAATAATAAAAAACATTCGCAATACTATTATTCATTTTGGCGGCGAGGTTCATTTTAAAACCCGAATGGGCGAGGTTATTATCGAAGGGGATAAAATAGCGGGTATTAAAACCGTATCGGGCGATATAATAAAATCTGATGCGGTAATTTTGGCAACGGGGCATTCGGCCCGCGATATTTACGAGATGCTAAACAGGCAAGGCATAGCTTTGCAGGCAAAACAATTTGCAATGGGAGTGCGCATTGAACACCCGCAACAGTTAATCGACTCTATTCAGTATTCGTGCACACAGCGTGGTCCATATTTGCCGGCTGCCACATATAGTTTGGTTAAGCAGATTGAAAACAGGGGGGTTTACTCATTTTGTATGTGTCCGGGGGGTATTATCGTTCCTGCATCTACCGCTCAAGGCGAGATGGTAGTAAACGGCATGTCGCCATCAAACAGAAACTCAAAGTGGGCAAATTCGGGGATGGTAGTCGAAATACAACTTGCAGATATTAATGCCGATAAACCTGCAAATGTGCTCAATGGGTTGAAATTCCAAAAGGAATTTGAGCGTTTGGCTTTTAAAAACGGGGGTATCGGACAGGTAGCTCCTGCACAGCGGGTGGTCGATTTTGTTGATAATAAATTATCAAACAGTTTGCCCGAAAGCTCTTTTCGTCCGGGCTTGCTATCGTCGCCCATGCATGAGTGGATGCCCGATATTATAAGTAAACGGTTGCAGCAGGGTTTGCAAGGGTTTGGAAAACAAATGAAAGGATATTTTACCAATGAGGCATTGCTGATAGGAGTAGAAAGTAGGACAAGCTCGCCGATAAGGATACCAAGAGATAAAGATACATTTCAGCACCCTCAAATTAGTGGGCTTTTCCCTTGTGGCGAGGGGGCGGGTTATGCAGGCGGCATAGCTTCGTCGGCAATCGATGGACAAAACTGCGCAATAAAAGTAAAAGGATTTTTGGCTCGCCATTAATAGCCACAGATTACAATATATTGCCGTCCTTCGTACGGTTTTAATAATGCTACCATTTTGTACCTTTGTTCAAGTATAAACCGACAATAATTACATTTTATTATTTTTACAATATTTTTATTTGAATTATCAACCTTTAATTATGTAAAAAAAACAGCTATTAAAATTTAACACATGAAATACGCCATAATTGCCGACATTCACGAAGATATAGTAAACCTGAAGTTTGCGCTTGGCAAAATTGAAAAACATAACTGCCACGAGATAATATGCCTTGGCGACGTTTCGGGGTTTAGTGCGCCACACTACAATTATTACGATACCCGCAATGCTCATGAATGCTTAAAACTTGTTCGCCAAAGCTGCAAAACGGTAATTGCCGGAAACCACGACTTGCATGCAGCTAAAATTACCCCCAAAACAAGCCCCAATTTTAAGTACCCAAAATTATGGTACAAAATGGACTATTACGAGCGTTTAAACCTTTCGGCAGGGCAGGTTTGGCTTTACAGCAACGACGAGCTTGACCCACTATATAGCCATGCCGATATTGAATTTTTGCACACCCTGCCCGAATACCATATACTCGAAACAAACAAGCACAAAATACTGCTGTCGCATTTTATATACCCAAACCTCACGGGGTCGTCGCGCGAGTTTTATTCGTTTGCCGATGATTTTGAGCTACATAAAGAGTATATGGAAAATAGCGGATGCCAATTCGGTTTTGCAGGGCACAGGCATTTTGCAGGCCTGCTTATAGCATCCGACAAAGGAATGGTTGAAAAACGGTATAACAGCAAATACACGCCAAAGCCCAACGACTGCATATTGGTTCCGCCAATAACAGGTGCACGAAATGGTAATGGTTTTTGTATATTTGACTCAGAAAACCTTACAATTGAGGCAAAACGGATTTAACTTGATAAAC
>CAYQPP010000238.1:0-5866 GCA_964419235.1 uncultured Bacteroidales bacterium | reverse complement strand
TGAGTTATTTGTGTAGGTTGTAGAGGGTAAATTAACAATTCAACAATAAATTTTATAATAAAGCAACATATTTGTTGGTTTTCAAAAAAGAAGGTTTTGGGTAAGCACTAAGCCATACTAATCATCAATTAAAACAACATAAAAATCCATTATAACATTGGGTACGATAATTCTTTTTATTTTACCTTTCGAGAATACAAATTCCATTGGGCTTTCGGGGTCTAATATATAGGTTGAATCGTTTTTTATAACAAAAGGGCGATATCTGCCCGAATACTCCGAAAAAACGGAGTCGGCAACAATTTTTTCGCCAAAATACAGTGGTGTTATGCCCGAGGTTATTGGTTGTGTGTGGGTTAGTTCTCCATCTAACGAGTGTACAACATAGCCCGTTTTGGTTTGCGTTGTTGTGCAATAATGGTGCGGATTGCCATTTACTATTATCGACGATAGCGAGTTTTTCAGCACCCCCGAAACAAACTCCGACTCCATTAAATAATCAATAGTGTAAAAAGAGTATCCCAAAACGGTTGACTTCAGCTTATAATTTACGGTATCACCCGTTTGGCTTGTTGTTTTTGTAATATTCAAATCGCCAAGCTTAAACAATTTTGTCTTAATTTCAAATGTTAGCGAGTCTTGTCCCATTGCTTGCGTGGCAACAAAAAGTATAAAAACAAATTTGTAAAATAAAGGCATATTATAAAAACAGGTTTTACTGCAAATTTAATCAAAATAATTTCTCGAGGCTCTGCCTCGGGGATAGTCAATTTTAAGAATTTTCTTTATTTCAAGGTAAAATTATCGGTAATAATAAACAATTTTTTATTAACGCCTTTTTTAATAATAATCGCAACCCATAAATAATTCTTTTAATTACCTTTGCATTCGAATTTAATCAAAAGAATTCCTTGAGGCTTTGCCTTGGGGTTCCATATATTCTCTCTTAATTTTCAGGGGAGACATCAACCGGTAATTGTCGGTTGATAGAGGGGTAAAATAATGAAAATTCGATTTTCAGCTTTTGGGCTGAAATAGAGTTGGCGTAATATTCTGTGGCAGAGCCTCGGGGATAATCAACTTTAAGAATTTTCGTTATTTCAATGTTGCCAGTAAGCCAAGAAGGAGTTGCAGAATATTTTTTTTGCATTATAATTTCTTGATGTTTCCAAATATAGAAACAAAATATTATCTTTGTAAGGAAATAATATGAAATGGAAAAACCAGTTGAAGTTGAATTGCTGCCAGAAGCAGAAGAATTTGTTCATAAAATAGAACTTCAAGCAAGAAAGAAGCTTTTCTATGCAATTCGAAAAACTAAAAACAGAATTTTTGGTAATTGGTTTGAAAAAATGCGTGGCTCGAACGGAATATTTGAATTTAGAGTCAAAGAATTTGGAAAATACTACAGATTGTTTGCTTTTTGGGACAGTACCGGTAAAACGGAAACACTTGTAGTTTGTACACATGGAATCATTAAAAAATCAAACAAAACGCCCAAAAAGGAAATAGAAAAAGCAGAAAGAATTAAACAAGAATATTTTAAAGGACTGATTTAAACTAAAATATCATGACAAAAAAGAAACATACAAGATTTGAAGATTTGGAAGACAAATATTTTGGTAAAATTGGAACACCTGAAAGGGAACAGTATGAATTCGATCTAAATATGGAAATGATTGGTGACAAGATTAAGCAGCTAAGACTTGAAAAACAAATGACACAGACAGAATTAGGGGAATTAATTGGTGTAAAGCGAGCTCAAATTTCAAAATTGGAAAATGGTAATCATAGCGCATCAGTTTCGACTTTAATGAAGGTTTTTCATGCCATGAAAGCAAAAATAAAATTTCGAATAGAATCCGATGATTCTGTAGAATTTGCATTTTAGTTACAAAGGCTTACTGACAACGTTGGTAAAATAATTTTTACATTAAATCTGTAATACTTATATTATCAACTATTTATAAATTATCGACAAATTATTATTAATTAAACTGATTATGAATACTCCATCACCCCGCCAAAACAAAATAGCACGGCTTATTCAAAAAGATTTGAGCGAGATGCTGCAAATATATGCCCGCGACAAATTTCACGGAGTGCTTATAAGCGTTTCAACAGTTCGGGTTAGCCCCGATTACGGTTTGGCAAAAGTTTATATCAGCATATTTCCGCCTGCCCGTGCCAACGAAATTATCGAAAAATTAAACAAAGGCAACAAAGAGATAAGATACCAATTGGGGCAACGCGTTAAAAATCAATTGCGCAGGGTTCCTGAAATTGCCATATTTATTGATGATTCGCTCGATTATATCGAGAATATTGACAATTTGCTTAAAGAATAAAAAATGGTAACCCACAAAATAACATTAAACAGTTAACACCATATGCAAAAAATAATAGCCTTTTTCAGCAGGTATATTCCGCGCCATATACAACAAAAATTTGCCCATTGGGTGCTTATCATGCTATCGCCGTTTTATAGGGGCAATAAATTTGAAGACCCAATTGACGGCAAAACATACCGCAAGCTTTTGCCCTACGGACAGCTTAATAAACGCGAAAATGCCTTGGCTCCGTTAAGTATGTCGTTAGAGCGGCATAGGCTTATTTGGCTCTATCTGAAAAACAAAACCGGCTTTTTCACAAATCGCCAACGCTTTTTGCACGTAGCCCCCGAGTACTGTTTTTTGCGCAAGTTTAAAAAACTAAAAAACCTCGATTATGTTACAGGCGATCTTATTTCGCCGTGGGCCGACGTAAAAATGGATGTGCGCAATATTCCTTTTAAAAACAACGAGTTTGATATAGCAATGTGCAACCATGTGTTTGAGCATGTTGACGATGACCATAAGGCTATGACTGAATTTTTTAGGGTTTTAAAACCCGGCGGTTGGGCAATTTTTCAGGTGCCAATTGACACAACCCGCGAAAAAACTTACGAAGACTCTACCATAACCGACCCCGCCGAGCGCGAAAAACATTTTTGGCAGCACGATCATGTTCGCCTGTATGGCAACGACTATGGCAAACGTTTGGCAAAGGCAGGTTTTATTGTCGATGAAAATAATTATATTGAAGAAATTGGGGACGAGCTGGCAAAACGCTACGCCTTGCCTATTGGCGAAATTCTTTATATTTGCCGTAAACCCGAATAATTACAGCTATGAATTTTTCTGCGTTTGTTGCCCGCCGCTACCTTTTTTCACGAAAATCGCATAATGTCATCAATATCATTTCAATGATATCGGTTTTTGGCGTTGCAACAGGCACTATGGCGCTTATTATTGTTTTGTCGGTTTTTAATGGATTCGAAGATTTAATAAAATCGGTTTTTAGCACTTTTGACCCCGATATTAAAATAACCATAAACCAAGGCAAGGTATTTGACCCAACCACGCCCGCTTTTGATAGCATTAAAACTTTAAATTATATCGACGTTTTTTGCCCTACGCTTGAAGAGAACGTGCTGCTTGAATATGATAAACGGATGCACCCTGCGGTTATAAAAGGTGTGCCCAAACAGTTTAAACAGCTTAGCGGTGTTGACACCATGATTGTTGATGGCGAGTATAAACTAAAACAGGGCGACAGAAGTTATGCGGTTATTGGCGGCGGGGTGGCATATTATTTAAGCGTGGGGTTGAATTTTATAAACCCTATTTTTGTGTATGTGCCAAAACGCACGGGGCGTATATCACCAAACCCTTCAAAAGCTTTTAATAAAAAGTATATTTTCCCGAAAGGCGTTTTTCAGATACAGCAAGAGATTGACAGTAAATACATATTGGTGCCTATTGAATTTGCGCGCAAACTGCTTAATTACGCCATCGAAGTGTCGGCTGTTGAAATTAAACTAAACCCAAATGCCGACAAAGAGAAGGCACAAAAAGATATTGCTGCGGTACTTGGCAACGGTTTTACCATAAAAAACCAGTTTCAGCAGCACGAGGTACTTTACCGTGTAATGAAATCGGAAAAATTTGCGATATACCTTATTTTAACCTTTATATTAATTGTTGCCAGCTTTAATATTATTGGTTCTATTTCAATGCTCATAATAGATAAAAAAGAAGATATTACCACTCTTCGCAGTTTGGGTTTAGACAAAGAGAGGCTAAGGAAAATATTTCTTTACGAAGGGTGGATGATTAGTATAGGCGGGGCTTTTGTAGGATTAGTGCTTGGCTTTTTTGTTTGCCGGATGCAACAACAATTTGGGTTTTTGAAGTTAGACAGTATGGGGACTTTTTTAATTGACAACTATCCGGTTCAAATGCAGCTTGCCGATTTTGTAGGGGTTTTTGTAACCGTAGTTGTTATAGGGCTGGTTGCATCGTGGTATCCGGTAAAATATTTTATAAACCGGTATTTACAAGAGCTATAAAGTTGGGTGCAATAAAAAATTATAGTTATGATAAGAATTAAATACTTTTTATTTATTGGTTTTTTGGTTTTTGTATCGTTAAAAGGCATGGCAAAAAAAAACCTGCCACCAATAAAACCGTTATCCGACTCATCATACATAGCCTTGTTAACCTGCGACCCGGGCGAACAATTATATTCGGTTTTTGGGCATAGCGCCATAGGCGTTGTTGACGCAGAGCAAGACATCGACTTTATTTTTAATTACGGTACATTTAGTTTTAACGTGCCTTTTTTTTATGCAAAATTTGCATCAGGCAAACTGTTGTATAAGCTGAGTATTACATCGTACCAACGGTTTTTGTACGAATACAGGTTAGAGAAGCGAAAGGTGATAGAGCAAAAACTAAATTTGACAAAGAGCCAAAGGCAAAAGCTTTTTAATTTGTTGCTTGAGAATTTTAAGCCCGAAAACCGCGAATACCAATACGATTTTTTCTTTGATAATTGTGCCACCCGTATAACCGATATATTTTTTGCTGCTTTGGGCGACAGTTTACAGAATATACCTGTTGAAAATCCCGAGGTTAAGACTTTCAGGAATTTAATAGACGAGTATCTTGTAAACAGCTATTGGAGCGATTTTGGTATTGATATTGCCTTGGGCTCGGTAATTGATAACAATGCCACCGAAATGGAAAAAACCTTTTTGCCCGATTACCTCTCTAATTATGTAAGCAGTTGTGTTATTGGTGGTAAGCCGTTTGTTAAAAGCCGGCGCGAGTTGGTTAGCGAAACAACCGTTTTTCCGGCAACGCCTTGGATAATTAGACCTGCGGTAATTTTTTGGTTTTTGTTTATAGTTGTTTTGCTTATGACAATTTTTTTGCATGCAAAAAGTTGGGTTATCGGCGATAAAATTATTTTTGGCACTTTTGGAATTGTAGGCATAATTGTTTTGTTGCTTTGGGTGGCTACCGAGCACGATGCTACCGCAGGCAACCTGAATATTTTATGGGCAAATCCGCTTTATGTTGTCTATGCATGGTTAATAGGAACCAAACGCCATAACGCCATAAAATGGTGGTCGATTGCAATTGTTGCCATAAATTTGTTGGTTTTGGCAGGCTGGGGCATTATACCGCAACAATACCACATAGCTTTTATTCCAATAATAGGAATGCTTGTTATACGAAGTGGGGTAATTGCTTTGCGCTATCGGTAAAAACAAGCTGCTGCAACTATGTAACACCGCCCTCTGGGCGGTAATTACAACCGCCCAGAGGGCGGTGTTACGTAAAATAGTTTATTAGTAAAGGCTATAACGCAACAAACCATTGTTAAACAAATCCTGTCGATATTATTTGGTAACCCATAATGTGTCGCCGTTTTCAGAGCGGTGTTAATAGATATTTAATGTCGAAAAGTCGGTGTCAATAAAAGCTTGTTTTATTACATATCGCTCCATTTATCGGCAATTTCATCTAAAATTTGTACA
>CAYQPP010000237.1:0-5891 GCA_964419235.1 uncultured Bacteroidales bacterium | reverse complement strand
CTTTAAATCAACAACTCACACCGTGACCCCGAAAAAAAACGGGACAAGCTTTGCAGATTTAAAGTTGCATATAAAATTGATACCTTTATTCGCAATAGCTGTCAAGCATTTGTTGAGCTTGACCTGCACCCAATTCTACTGCCTTTTGCCAGTCGGAGCAAGCTTTGGCATTGTTGCCTAAAAAATAGTAGGCATTGCCGCGGTTTAGCCATGCATCATTAAACTTGGGTTCTTTATCAATAATTTCAGTATAGTAAACTATTGCCTCATCGTATTTTTCTTGCCGCGACAAAGCGTTCGACAATAGATATTTTATTTTAATATTATCGGTATCGGCTTGCAATAGTTTTTTATAAACTGTTTCGGATATATCATACTGTTCTAACAAATAGCGGCACTCTGCAATTTCAAGCCATGCCTTGCTGCTATTGGCATTAAAAATCAGATACTGCTTAAAAGATTCAATAGCATTGGTATATTCCTCAATATTTTTTTCGGCAATACCTTTATAGTACCAAACATCGTTAATTTCAATATTATGCTCAATGCTTTTTGCCAAATCATTCAGGGCTAATTGGTACTTTTTTGTTTTTATTAATAAATTACCTCTGTTATAATATGCCTCGGGCTTTTGTGGGGCTATTTTTATTGCTGAGCTAAAATCTGCGTAAGCACTATTGTTATTGCTATTGTAATAGTAGCTTAAACCCCTGAAAATATAAGCCATATAAAAATTTGGCGAGTATTTAATAGCTTTGCTATAATCGGCAATTGCCTTTGTAAACTGTTTTTTATTGCGATAGGCATTTGCCCTTTCATAATATGCCAATGGCAGCTTTGGTTCGGTTTTTATTACCTTGCCCCAAATTGCGGTTTCGTTTTCCCAATTACGGGTTTGCTTAAAGCTTATTAACGACAAAAAAACGGCTATGCCAATAAAAACCAATATTCCCGCCCTTCTTCTTTTTTCAATAAATTGAATAAGCAATGAGCCAAATGCTATACCAAGCCCAATGTATGGAACGTATGAGTAGCGTTCAGACACAATATCGTTTCCGGTTGGTATTGCTTTTAGGGTTAATGCTATGGCAACAAGGTAAAAGAGTATGCCAAAAACAAACAACCTGTTTTTCCGTAACTTATAAACCAATAAAATAAATAGCACTAACCAAATCCAACCCAAATAAAACTCATTACCAATACCTCCGTCAATTACCCTTGGGTACAAATGCTTTGCTGCCAACCCCACCGGAACAAAAAAGTGTGTAATGTAATAGGTTAACGAATAAACAGGTATTGTAACCAACTGCAAAAAATTGTATTGATAAGCTATGGGCTGAATAAAATCAATAGAGTTTTGGGCTTTTATGTTAATTATACCAAAACAAATTGAGAGAACAAAAAACAACCACTTGGAAAGGATTTTTTTTATCGATATTTTTTTATCGTTATAATAATCAATTATTACCAAAATTACCGGAAACACAACTGCTGTAGCTTTTGACAGCAACGATAGTATAAAAAACAGGTAGGTTGCCAATAACCAAACACCTCTGCTTTTTTTTGTAAAGTTTAAATAGGCAAGCCCTGCCAGCAAAAACCAAAATGTAAAAAGCACGTCTTTTCGCTCCGATATCCAAATTACCGACTCGATATGTAGTGGGTGCAGCGCAAAAACCGATGCTGTAAATAGAGCTAAAATTGATTTGTTTGATAGTTTTTTAACAAATAAAAAAACCAAAAAGATATTTATTAAGTGTAATAAAAGGTTGTGAACCCTAAATGCAAAAGGGTTGTTGCCAAAAAGAGTATAATCAATAATAAATGAAAAGGTTGTTGCAGGATGGTATAACCCATATACAAATTCAGAAAAAACAGCTTTTATATTACCTGCAAAATCGGTAACCACGGGATTATTAATAATAAGCCTGCCATCGTCGAGGTTAGGGTAAAAGCCATACATTAACGACGGAAGGTATATAAAAAAGGTTACCACCAATATACCAAATAGTACTATATTATCTCTACTCTTATGTGGTTGCATTATATCCATTTGTTTTATCAAAAATAAGAGAAAGTTATTAAGGGCAATTAATAAACTGCTATTTTTTTGGTTATTATTTTATGTAATACTCAATTACATTGGCAATAGCTTTTGTGCAAACAGGGCAAAAGCCATTGGGCAAGTTCGATTTCATTCGGCAATCTTGAAAAGGGCTGTAAACTCCATGTGCACAATAGCCGCCTCCTTCGTAAACGCCAACAGAATCGTTTAATGCGGCAACTCTTTGGGTGGGAATATCAACTCCTTTTGAGACCATATTTTCCCATTTGCTGCCAAAATCTACCAATGTTGTAATATTTGGCTCCCATGGCTCTGTTTTTAAGTTGTAAAAACCATCGTATGCAACATCCGACGAATAGTATTCGTCGGCAAGGCCTGCAAAGCCATGCCCAAATTCATGAATTGCTACTTTTAACGACAGCTCATTATCGGAGGTGCCGCCCGAATAGTAGTTGTAAAACCCGCCGCCACCATATTTAGTTGAATTTATTAGTACAAAAATCTGGTCGTAGGGCACTATGGCAGCTACGTCATGTATCGACTTTAAATCTTTTGTGGTTAAGTACCTGTCGGTATTAAAAGTGTAGAATGTTGAATTCAATATAGTGTTTTTATAGATATGCTCACCCGGTATGTCGGTGCCCGATTCAACCGACGGACATTCAACCGCATATATATTAAACCTGTTTTTGTACTTGTTAAAAGGCGGAACCGATGCAATATAATTCCATATGCGCTTTACATCTGTTCTAAATTTTTTCATCTCGGCTTTGGTGTACCCCTCGGCAACAAAAGCAATATCAATTTTATTATTAATGCTGTCGCCTCCCTGAATAGTTGAGTATTTATAAGGTTTTGCGCTTTCATCAATAATAAAATAGTTTTTTGGGTTAATAAAAAGCTCTTTTACAGGATAGAATTTCCCGTCGTTATATGCTCTTTTTTCAAGTACGTATTTTATGGTTTGTTTCGGGAAAGGCAATAAATTAACATGATAATAGCTCTCTTTTGTGGTTTTTGCCTTATCGGTTGTTTGGTACTCGTTAAATAACGAACAGAATCCTTTTTTATAGATAAGTATATTAGATGCAGAATCGTAAACCATAAACCTGTATGTTCCTAAGTTAAGGCCGTAACCATTTGGCAAGCGTTGTGGCCCTGCCCAAACAGGCTGTTTTTTAAGCTGCTTTAGTATAAACTCTTCCGAATTTGCATCGCCATTCAATAAATAATCAATCCGCAGGGTTTTGTCTTCAAAAAAATTATTGAATTGCGTGTTTTGCCCTTTTTTTGCCGAAAATGAGTAAAACAGCATTATAAATAATACAAAAGCTACAATTGTTATAAGTTTTTTCATTTATATTCAGATATTAAAAGTTTGTTAAGTTAAGGGGGCTTACAGATTTTAAAGCTATAGTTTGCAATTTGTTATTGTAAGCTAAAGCAACGGCAAAGTGTTTTCTTTAAGCCATTGTTGAATTAACTCGGGTGCAATTGGCGATATAAGCTCATAAACCTGTTTGTGATAACTGTTTATCCAATGTTTTTCATTGTCGGTTAAAAGCGGAATATCAATAAGTCTTTTGTCAATTGGGCAGTATGTAACGGTTTCAAATTTCAGGAATTTACCTTCAGCCGCGCTATTATCTTCAACACAAGCCAACACATTCTCAATTCTAATACCATATTTTCCTTCAATATAAATACCGGGTTCGTCTGTAATAAGCATACCGGGTTCAATAACCGTGTTTGCCGTGCCTGTTTGCGCCTGCGAAAAACCTTGCGGGCCTTCGTGCACATTTAAAAAGTATCCAATGCCATGCCCCGTGCCATGCCCGTAATCTTTGCCATGTTGCCACAAATCTAACCGAGCAAGGGTGTCTAAATGAAAACCCTTTGTGCCAAATGGGAATTTGGCGGTTGCCAAACGGATATGCCCTTTCAAAACCAGCGTAAAATCGGTTTTTTGTTGCGGGGTAATTTCTCCCAAAGCTACAGTTCGTGTAATATCTGTTGTTCCGTCGAGGTATTGTGCCCCGCTGTCAACCAAATACATGCCTTTGGGTTTTAACAATACAGGTTTTTCGCTGTCGGGCGAATAGTGTGGCAGTGCGGCATTTTCTTGGTAAGCCGAAATTACCTCAAAGCTCAACCCCATATAATTATCCTGTACGCTGCGAAACTCTTCCGATTTTTTTGCTGCATCAATTTCTGTTATCGAATCGGTTTTTATATGAGTATCAAGCCAGTGCAGAAAATTGCACATAGCTAACCCATCTCTAATTTGGGCATTTTTATAATGCCCAATCTCGATTTTGCTTTTTATTGCTTTAAGCTTTGTTACAATACTTTTGTTTAGCTTTATTTTGCATTGCTGCGGAATTGATTTTATTATACTGTAATTTATTGTATCGGCATCAACCTCAATGTTTGTAAGGCTATTGTCGGTTTTTAAATGGTTTTCAATTTCAGAATAGGGTTTTATAGTTATTTTATCTTTTTTTAACGATGCCTGCGCCTCGGGTGTCAGTTTTTTGCCGTCAACAAACAGATAACAGTCATTATGGTTTATTAAAACAAATGCACTGAATACAGGGTTATATTTTATGTCGGAGCCCCTTAAATTCAGCAGCCATGCTATGTCGTCTAATGACGATATTATAATCTGTTTGCTATCGTTCTCTTTTATGTGGGTTCTTATCTTTTCAATTTTTTGCAGGCGGGTTAATTCATTAAAATTTGTATCATGATTTATTATAAGATTATTGGGTAGCGGTGGCCTGTTTTTCCAAATATCATTAAACAGGCTGCTTGTTGGTACAATTTGTATCTGTTTAGTGTTTAGTCTGTTTGTTAGGTTTTCAACCTCTGATGCCGAAAAAAGACGAGGGTCAAAACCTACGTTATATTTTGGGTTAAGGTTTTTTAATAACCAGTCGATATATTCGGGGCCGCGGGTTTTTAGTTTGTGCAGAACAAAAGGTTTGTGCAGTTGTTTTTCGGCCTGCACAAAGTATCGCGAATCTGTCCATAATCCGGCGTGGTTTTGTGTTATAACCGCTGTGCCGGCCGAGCCTGAAAAGCCCGAAATCCACTCTCTCAATTTCCAATAATCGGCAATATACTCGCTCTTATGCGGGTCAGATGTTGGTATAATAAATGCATCTATATGCTCATTTTTCAAAATATTACGGAATTTTTCAAGTTTTGATTCTGACATAGAAGTATATTTTTATTAAGGCGATAAATATAGTAAATATTATTAACGACATAAAAGGGTGGAGCGGTAAAGGGTAGTAGGATAACAGGGTTGCAAAATAAAAAGATAAAAAGGGAGACAAGGTAAAAGGGCAACAATTTTTAATTTATGCTGTCATCGGGTATAAGGTTAAAAGGCACATTAACCCTTTCGGCATATATTTCGCCGGCTTCAAGCATATCTTCATCATCTTCCCTAAACCTCCAGTTTATAGTTACTTTATGTCCACTGTTTTTTATAACCTCAAGGCGTTTCATCACGTCAAGTATTATTTTTGAGCTTGAGGTATTGAAATAAACCATCATAAAGTTAACCAAAGTTTCGGGGTTGGGGTCGTTAATGTAATTATCGAGCCAATTGAGAATTGGTTTATAAAAGCTTATAGGATTTTCGGGTAATGATTTTCCTTTAAAAACAAAAGTATTTGTTTTTTTATCAAGAACTATTTCAGGAGTTTCGGCACTACTTTCAATAATCAAAGGATTCATAGTATAGTATTTTATTCAAAACTACGACTATTTATGCTTTCAAGTCAAGTTTTTTTGAAAGAATGTTGTAATATTTTTT
>CAYQPP010000236.1:0-5897 GCA_964419235.1 uncultured Bacteroidales bacterium | reverse complement strand
AACCTCAACCTCAAATCTCACTCTTTCCTAAATAGTCCATGTATTTTATGGATTACTGTTTTTTGTTTTCGTTCTCATAATCTGTTTATTGAACAAAAGCCACTTTTATTGTTTATATTTTAAAGAGTAACCTTTTTGTAAGGTTGTATCTATTTTTGAAACGTAAAAATTGTTGATTATGATATTAGAAACTTTTGGAAGTATAATTAAAGAGGAACAAGTAAAAACAGTTGAACGAGGTATTTTGCCAAATACTTTTGTATTGGAAAATTTAGGTTTATTCCCCGGCTATTACGGGTCGAACCTGCCTACCCTTGAAAATCCCGATTCAATATTTTTGGTAATGCCCAGCAAGCAGCCTACCGAAATGGTTTTGAGGATAACCCATGATATAAAGAAAAAAACAGGTATCAATTTTGAAGGTTCGCCGGCAAGTTTAGAAATTTACAATAATACATACCAAGCAATACGGCTGCGCTATTTAACAGGTTTTGAGCATATTGCCGAAATACAAGAGCATTATCGCGATGCCGGTATTGTTTTTTCAAAACTTAAACGTATTGAGGAGAATGCCGTTATTCAGATTAAAAAGGTTTTTAAAATAGAGTCGGTAACCGATAAAATTTTTAAGGACGAAGAGAGGGATATGTACTATCTGAAAATTAAAGAGCAATTGACATGGAGCCACTTTAAGAAAGTAACCTTGCAGGTGCGTAATAATTTAAGGTTATCGGCATTTGATGCTGCCCTTGCAGTTATTTATGGTGCCGAGGTGTATGATTTTGCCCGAATTTATTCATCAACACTTACTATGGAGGAGTTGGAGATGCTGCACAATAAATATGAGGAGATTATTGCAAAATAGGTATGGGATGTTTGACAATTGTGTAGTATAAAACATCTGAAATGAATAGAAAGGAGTAAATGGAAAAGTGGAATACCCAAAAGAGTTTAACGAATAAAATACTTATCATTACCTCAAATATTACAGGGCTCTATTCATCGGAGAAATAGACCAGTACCTTGCGGTAAGCTTGATATATTTTTGATTTGGAAATAAAACCTTCGTAAGTCCCGTTTTTTATAACAGGGAGATTCCATGCGCCTGTTTCTTCAAATTTTTTCATTATCAATTCCATCGAATCGGTCATATAAACCAAGTCGGGGGGTGCCGACATTAATTCGCTCACAAAAGTGTCGTCATACATTTCGGGGTTAAACATTATGTTTCTGATATTGTCGAGCAAAACAATGCCTTGTAGTTCATTTTGCTCATTAACCACCGGAAAAATATTACGTTTTGACTCTGAGATTACATGTACCAGTTGGCGTAGGGTGTTGTCGGGGTTTACCGAAATAAGGTCGCGCTCAATTTCGTTGTCTAACCGCATTAGGGTTAGTACAGCCCTGTCTTTGTTGTGTGTCAGCAGTTCGCCACGTTTTGCAAGGCGTTTTGTGTATATTGAGTGAGGCTCAAAATACATAATTGTAATATACGACATTATTGAGGCTATTATTAACGGAATAAACAATCCGTAACCACCTGTTATTTCAGCAATCAAAAAAATTGATGTCATTGGTGCATGCATGGCGCCGCTCATAAATGCTGCCATGCCCACCAAGGCAAAATTTGCTTCATTTACATGAATAAAACTGAACTTATTTAAAACAAGTGCTACCAAATAACCTAATATGCCACCCATAAAAAGCGATGGGGCAAATACTCCGCCAACACCACCCGACCCTGTTGTTATTGATGTTGCAAAAACTTTAAAGACTAATAAAAAGAGCAGAAAACCGGTATAAACCCAAAAATTGTCTTTAAAATCGTAAAAAATGCTGTGCGCCAATAGCTCGTGCCCGTTGCCCGACAGTATAGAGTGTAATGATAGATATCCTTCGCCAAACAGTGGGGGAAAGATGAAAATTAAAACCCCCAACAACAACCCACCTGTCAATATTTTGCCATAATGCTTTTTTAGTTTATCAAACCACTCTTCGGTAATTAAAGTCATGCGGGTAAAATAAAAGCTTAAAAGCCCTGCTATAATTCCGAGGAACAGATACCAAGGCAGGTTGCCCAACACAAAGTGCTCGTTTAGTTGAAACGCAAATAAGGCTTCGCCATGACCCATAAACAGGTATGCCATTAAAGCGGCCGTTACTGCCGAAATTAACAATGGGATTAATGATGCCATTGTAAGGTCGAGCATTAATACCTCGAGCGTAAACAGTATTCCTGCTACAGGGGCTTTAAAGATACCTGCAATTGCTCCTGCAGCACCGCAGCCAATCATTAATAATACTTGCTTATAATTTAGCCTGAAAAGGCGGGCTAAGTTTGAGCCTATGGATGCCCCTGTTAATACAATAGGAGCCTCGGCTCCAACCGAACCGCCAAAGCCAATGGTGAATGTGCTTGCCACAATGCTTGAGTAAGTGTTGTGTAGTTTTAGTATGCCGCTTTTTTTTGACATGGCAAAAAGTATGCGGCTGATGCCATGCCCTATTTTATCTTTAACAAAATATTTTACCCAAAGCACTGTAATAATTATACCTATTGCAGGCAATGCCAAGTATAGGTAATTGCTGCTGCCTATGGCCATTTTTTCGTCTAAAAACTGGTGGGTATAATGAATGGTACTTTTTAGCAAAACAGCTGCAAACCCGCTTAGGATACCCACAATAAAGCTTAGCAACAGAATAAACTGCCGCTCTTTAATGTGCTTGCCGCGCCATACCGTAATACGCTGAAAAATATTCTTCATTAATTTTAAAAAAGGTTATGATGTACTATTGTAAAAACCGCGCAAATTTATTGTTTATTAACTGAGTTGCAACTAATAATCTTAAAAATTACGAATTATTATTGCTTAATTCAAATTAATTAATGTTTTTACTATATCATAAAGTATGTAAGTATTTGTTTGATAAGTGTTACATGTTTTTTTATTGAATTAAAGCTATAAAAAGATAGAGTAAACTACATATTTATCAGGTTATTTATTATTGCGCAAACTTAAAACAAATGTAGTTAAATTATCATTTTCGGGTTTTAATAAAATGTCTCCGTTCATTTTAAGCATAATTTGTTTGCTGAGGCTTAATCCTATACCAGAGCCACCCTCTTTGGTTGTAAAAAATGGTATAAAAATTTGTTCTCTCATTTCGGGGGGAATTGGTAAACCGTTGTTTGTTATTTTTATAATAACGGTATTTCCTGAAATAAACGCGTCAATAATTATTTTTGGATTTTTTGGATTATGTAATTTAATTGCTTCCGATGCATTTTTTAGCATGTTTATTAATACTTGCGAGAGTAGTTTTTCATCGGCAACAGCCATAAGGCCTTCGGGTATCTGTTTCTCCAATTCAATAGTGTTAAAACCCTGAAATGTTGTGGCGGCAATAAGGTTTTTTTCGATTAATGATGGTAGGCTTATCTTTTTTAATTGAGGCTCGGGCAATTTTGTGAATTTTCTGTAATTATCGACAAAGCTCATTAAGCTTGAGCTTTGCTCTTCAATAACCTCAAGACCTTTTACCGTGTTGATAATTGTTTTTTGCTCAATATTGTTGGCTTTAATTGTTTGGTTGTTTTGCTTAAAATACCCCGATATTACTTGCGACAAGGTTGTAATTGGGGCAATGTTGTTCATTATTTCATGCGATAGCGTGCGTGCCAGTTTTATCCATGCGTCAACTTCGCTATTGTCGAGCTCTTTTGTAATGTCGCTAACTGCAATAAGCATTACATTTTTATTGATAGTTTTAATAGGCGACAGTTTAAACAACAATTTTTGCCCGTATTTATTCTCAAATATTGCCGATTGCTCAAAAGTGTTTGTTTGTGCTTGTTGTATGAAATTTGGCAAGGCATCGTCAATTTTTTTTAGTGAGTTGATATGGTGGTATTTTTGCAGTCCGGTCATTTTTATGGCTGCCGGATTAATATTTATTATCCTCCCCTTTTCGTTTACCGAGAATAGTCCTGTGGCCGATTGATTAATAATTGTTTGAAAATATTGCTCTTTGGTTGCAATCTCAATTTTTGTTTGTTGAAATAGGTGGTTGAGGTTTTGCATTCCTTTAAAAACATCGTCAATAGCTTTGTTTCCTGTTTTTGATGGTATTTTTAGGGTTGTATCTTCATTTTCTATTCCTAATAAAAAAAATGCTATCCACCTGTTTATTTTATTAAAATAGCTGATTAAGTTAAATGCTGCAAAAAATATAAAAATTAGTATGGCTATTTCAAATATAATTGACTGCTTTCTAAAAAACAGATATGAGCCAATAATTACAAGTGATATTATAATAATTAACCTTGTTATTATTGAAATATAAAAATGCTTGTATTTCATAATTTTATGATTACAGGGTTAAGCGGTTTTTTTTTCAACTTCTTACTATCTACTTCCTACTTTCCCTCTCTTAAATATCATATTTTTTTAATTTGTTATATAGTGTTTGTCTTGTAATGCCGAGTTTTTTTGCCACAATACTCATGTTTCCTTTTTCTTTATCTATATTGGTTAGTATCATCTCTTTTTCCATCTCTTCAATAGTTTTAAAATGCAGATCTCTATTTTTTGTTTGATTGTTATTTAAAGAGAAGCAATTTTCGGTAATGGTTTTATCATCGGATAGAATTACTGATTTTTCGATACAATGCTGTAATTCTCTTACATTTCCCGGCCAGTTGTGGTTAAGTAGTTTTTTTTTTGCTTTTTGATTTATTTTCAGTCCCGGTTTATCATATTTCTTACCGTATTTATTTAAATAAAATTCAGCCAATAACAGTATATCATTTCCTCGCTCCCTAAGTGGAGGTATGTTAATTGTAATAGTGTTGATGCGGTACAGTAAATCTTCTCTGAAAAGGCCATCGTTTATCATGGCATTCAAATTTTTATTTGTTGCCGATATTAGGCGTATATCAATATCAACAGTTTTATTACTGCCAACACGCGTTATTTTTCGGTTTTGCAGTGCAGCAAGCATTTTTGCTTGAAGCGATAGCGATAGGTTTCCAATCTCGTCAAGGAAAAGGGTGCCGTTATTGGCAGTTTCAAATTTTCCTATCCGGTTCTCTTTTGCATCGGTAAATGCGCCTTTAACATGCCCAAAAAGCTCGCTTTCAAAAAGAGTTTCGGTAATTGCGCCCATATCAACGCTAACCATAATTTCATGGTTTCTTTTTGATAAATTGTGTATTTCGCGTGCAATTAGCTCTTTGCCGGTTCCGTTTTCGCCTGTAATAAATATATTGGCATCGGTTGTAGCAACTTTTTTAACCATTTCTAAAACTTGTTTTATAGGTTTTGATTGTCCTATAAATGCTTTTGGAATGGGGGTTAGTTCTTGTTTTAGTTTGGTTGTTGTTTCGCGTAACAGCTCGGTTTCAATTTTACTTTTTCTAAGTTTTAGTGCAGCATTTAGCGTGCTTATCAGTTTACTGTTATCCCAAGGTTTTAAAATAAAATCGAAAGCACCTTCTTTAACAGTGTTTACTGCCAACTCAACATCGCCGTATGCCGTAATCATTACAACGCTAATTGTGGTATTAATGTCCTGAATTCGTTTAAGCCAGTACAGTCCTTCGTTGCCGGTATTTATGCCTGCTTTAAAATTCATGTCGAGCAGAATAACGTCAATATTGTTTTGTTGAATTGTTGATATAAGGTTATTGGGGTTTTTTAGTGTAATAACTTCTTCAAATTCGTTTTGCAGCAACATTTCAAGTGCGGTAAGTACACTTTTATTGTCGTCTATTATCAGTATTTTGCCTTTCATTGTTTGTAAATAATTGCTTTTGTTGCTAAATTAATTATTTACAATTAAATAAAGTTGTGAGTGTAAAATATTTTTACACAAAATTGAATTGGCTGTTTTTT
>CAYQPP010000235.1:0-5909 GCA_964419235.1 uncultured Bacteroidales bacterium | reverse complement strand
GTCCTTTGTGCCTCTGTGGTGAATAAAAATACAGTATTGCTAAATTGTTGAATTGCTAAATTGCTAAATTGATTTGTATCTAAATACATCTATAACATAGTGTTATAGCCTTTATGTCGTAGGCATGTAATTCGTGTTAATTTGTGAAATTCGTGGGCAAAACTTCTGTGTCCTCTGTGCCTCTGTGGTCAATAAAAATATAAAACCAATAGTTTAAAATCTAATAAACTAACTTCCTACTTCCCCTCTTTCAACCAACAAACACGCACAAAACATTAAAGGCCCCATATTAAATTCTATGCCATTGTCAACCGCCTCAAACAATGTGGTATCTTCAATAAAAACTTCCGAAAACACATCTTTCAGCTTTATTACCGAATCGTGCAAAAAGCCCATTTCGTTAAAGGCATGCTCAGGTATTTTTAATTTAAACCGTTGCCCCTCTGTTTTATTAAAATTGACAACCACAAGCAGCCTTTCATCGTTAAAATATCTTAAATACGCATAAACGTAGCGTGTATCGGGACCTCCGTCAAAATGGTTGGCCCACATTAAATCATAAAACTTACCATTGGAGACTGCTTTGCTTGAAATCGAAAAATTCAATATTTTTGCATAGGCATTCCTAAGCTTTTTTTGCCCTACCGAAAGCCTATCCCCGTCAAACTTACCGCCGTTCATCCATTTTTGATGTTCGGGCACATTATAAAAGTCGAATATCGTTGTCCTACCGTCGTTGCCGCTATATCCTGTTTTGCCTGTTGCCGGCTCGCCAACCTCCTGCCCAAAATAAACCATTACAGGGCCGGTATTTAATGTTGCCGAAACAAACATGGCCGGCAGCGCATAGTTTGCGTTTCCCGCAAAAAAACCTGATGCAATGCGTTGCTCATCATGGTTTTCAATAAAGCGCAACATCTTTGAGTCAATGCCGCCAAGGTTTTTCCAACACATTGTAATATCATGCGCAGGCCTATCACAACAAATAATATCCCTAAGGCAATCATACAGTCCTACTTTATCATACAGATAGTCGAACCCACCCTGCCCTAAATAACTATTATACTTATCGGGGTTATACACTTCGGCAATAAAAATGGTATTTGGATAATCATCTTTTATCTTTTTTATGGCATACGCCCAAAACTCAACGGGCACCATCTCGACCATATCACACCTAAAGCCGTCAACATTTTTACTGCACCAAAATTGCAATATCGCCACCATTTTATCCCATAAAGGCGGAACAGGGGCAAAATGCTTTTTACCGCCCCCGCAATAATCTACGCCATAATTTAATTTTACCGTTTCATACCAATCATCAATTGTCGGGGTGGCGTCAAACCGGTCGTTTCCGGTTGCCCTTGCCGGAAACTCAACATACTCCCCAACCTGCTCACCGTCAATCAGGCTGCCCATGCCATCGGCCAAAACAAGGCTTTTGTCGGGTATATAATAAAAATCGTTGCTTGGCAAAAAAGCTTTGGTTTTATCATCGCTTATGCCAAAATCTTTATCAGGAAAAACATCGGAGCCATACTGGCGCGCTACATGGTTGGGAACAAAATCGATAATTGCCTTGAGCCCGTTTTTTTGTGTGCGCCCAATCAGTTGTTCAAATTCAACCATCCTATCGTCAATATTTTGGGCAAGGTACGGATTAACATCATAATAATCGGTAATAGCATATGGCGAGCCTGCCCTGCCTTTTACCACCGACGGGTGCTGATTTTTGATTTTATGATTGGGGTAACTTTCGCATGTGGCGTGTTCAATTATGCCCGTGTACCATATATGTGTTATCCCAAGTTTTTTAATTGATTGCAAAGCCTTGTCGGTAAAATCGTTCATCTTCCCCACCCCATTTTGCTTCAGGCTTCCATTTTCAACTAATTCTTCGTTAGTGTTTCCAAAAAGGCGGGTAAATACCTGATAAATCGAAATTTTTTTCACGTGTTTAAATATTAGTTAAATAATTGATATTCAACCATGTCATTTTGTATTTGTATCTTAATTTTTATAAACTCTCTTAATGGTAAAAGTTTCATTGCAACCTGTAACCTCCTAATCCTTAACCACTTTCTCTAATACAAAAGCAGTACGGGCAGGCAAATACATTTTTATCTGGTATCGGTTCTCATCGGCATCAATCAATCCGGCATTATATACTTGATTTTCGTCAACCCTGCCAAATCCCCCAAACTCCAGCTCATCGGTACTAAAAATATATTTATATCTCCCTTCGGCAACGGAGATACCATAATCGGTAAAGCTCTTTTCAGGATTAAAATTAAAGACAAACAGCAAACCATTGCGCATAAAAGCAATAATACCATCGTCATTATTAATAATTTGTGCATGAAATGGAAAAACATTCAACAAATTGCTTTTCGATACCAAACCAATCATCTCCTTATCGAACTTATTCAGGTATTTATATTTTAAATCGGTACGGTCAACCAAACTCCATTGGCGTATTGCATATTTATGCGACCAACCGTTTCCTTCCCTCGGAAAATCAATCCAATCCGGATGCCCAAACTCATTTCCGATAAAATTCAGGTATCCGCCGCCTGCGGTTGACAAGGTTATAAGCCTAATCATTTTGTGCAATGCAATACCACGGTCAATATTTACGTCAGCATCCTCAATATGCATATGAAAATACATATCTTTATCCATCAGCCTAAAAGCAATTGTTTTATCGCCAACCAAAGCTTGGTCATGCGACTCGGTATATGATATTGTTTTTTCATCGTCCCTTTTCGATGTAAGCTCATGGTATATCTGCCCCATATTCCAATCCTCGTCTAAATCCTCCTTCAATATCTTAATCCAAAAATCGGGTATCCCCATTGCCAGCCTGTAATCAAACCCTATTCCGCCGTCGGCAAACGGGCTTGCCAATCCCGGGTAACCGCTCATCTCCTCGGCCACTGAAATTGCTTTCGGGTTAACCTCTTTTATAAGCTTGTTTGCCAACATTAAATATGTAATAGCATCCTCATCCTGCCCGCCGTCAAAATAATAATCATAACTACCAAAATCGCGTCCCAGCCCGTGGTCATAATACAGCATGCTGGTAACACCATCAAACCTAAAACCATCAAAACGGTACTCCTCAAGCCAAAATTTAATATTTGACAGCAAAAAATGCACAACCTCGTTTTTTCCATAATCAAAGCAGTACGAATCCCATGCGGGGTGTTTCCCCCTTTCGCCATCATGAAAAAACTGGTATTGTGTGCCGTCATACCTACCCAACCCTTCAATCTCGTTTTTTACGGCATGCGAATGAACTATATCCATAATAACACTAATACCCATTCCATGAGCCGTGTCAATAAGCTCTTTCAGCTCTTCGGGTGTTCCAAACCTTGACGAAACCGCAAAAAAACTGCTCACATGGTAACCAAACGAACCGTAATACGGGTGCTCCTGCACAGCCATCAACTGAACGGTATTATAACCCAAATCGGCTATACGCGGCAATACATTATCTTTAAATTCAACAAAAGTGGCAACCTTTTCATCCTCGCCCGCCATGCCCACATGCGCTTCGTAAATCAAAGGTTGCAACACATGCTTTGCTTTTTTATGTTTCCATGAATACCCTTTATCAGGAAACCAAACCTGTGCGTTAAATATTTTTGTGTAATTATCTTGAACAACCCTTTGGCTCCATGCAGGTATCCTATCACCTTCGCCTCCGTCCCATATTACTTTAAGACGATATAAATCGCCATGTTTTATCAATTTATCACTTATGCCGATTTCCCAAACCCCGTTGTCAACACCAACAAACTCGAAGTCTCCGTGTGGCTGCCAATTAGAAAAATCGCCAATTAAAAACACCTTTTTTGCATTTGGCAGCCACTCCCTAAAAACAATACTGTTTTTATCTTTAAAACAGCCAAACGACAAATACCCGTTAGCAAAACCCGATAGGTTTTTATACTTGCCTCCTAACAATTCGTTTTTTTTATTCTCGGCTCTCTCTATCCGATGTTTTATAACATCTTTAAAAGGCTCTAACCATGCATCGTTTTGTGTCAACTTTGGTATCCTCATTAATTTAAAGGTTTTTACCGCCCCTTAATTTTGCCACATATCACAATTTACTATCTGTACGTGCCTCAACAATAATCAGGGCTATGGGTTATTACATAAAACTATATTAATAACAATTCGTTAATATTTTTATAGACAATTGATAATAAGCGTATTGCAAATAAAACAAATTTCAGCACAATGTACTGTTTATCAGAATTATATATTTATCTCACTACTTGCCAACAAGGCAAATCTCATAATATAACATCTAATTGATATTAAAACATCATATAAAAATAGGAATTTTAATTAATTGATAATGATTAAATGGGTTAGTTATTTTATTTATTTTTTATCTAAACAAAAAACTATTGTACATCACATTTTATAATATCTTTTATTCAATTAAATTTACCGAAAATATTAAAAATTTATTTCATTCAATTACTATTACTTAAATCTATTAAAATTTACAACAATGGCTAAACGAACAATTGTTACAATGCCGGGCGATGGTATCGGCAAAACAGTATTAAATGAAACTATAAAAGTATTAGGCGCTGCCGGTTTCGATGCTGATTATGTTAATGGCGATATTGGCTGGGAATTTTGGCGTAAAGAGGGTAACCCGCTTCCACAAAGAACAATCGACCTGTTGGACAAACACAAAATTGCTCTTTTTGGGGCTATTACCTCAAAACCCAAAGATGAAGCTTTTGAAGAGCTTAGCCCTGAACTAAAAGAGAAAGGGTTGGTTTACTCAAGTCCTATAGTTGGATTGCGACAGCATTTTAAACTTGACATTTGTGTCCGCCCATGCAAAACATATAAAGGCAACCCATTAAATTTTATCCGTCGTGGCGCAAAAAACAACATTGAAGAACCTGAGGTTGATGTTGTTGTGTTTCGACAAAATACCGAAGGCCTGTATGGCGGTGTTGAGTGGAGCAACCCACAAGGAGTTGTTTACGAAGCACTAATGTCGCACCCTAAATTTGTGAAAAACTTTGGCAACGTTCCTCAAGAGGAAATATCAGTGTCAACACGTATTTTCTCAAAAAAAGCAACCGAGCGCATACTAAGGGCAGCATTTAACCATGCCCGCGATTTTGGCTATAAATCGGTAACACTTTGCGAAAAGCCTAATGTTATTCGCGAAACATCGGGCATGATGTACAAAATGGCTTTAGGGATGCAAAAAAACGACTTCCCCGAAATTGAGCTTTGGAATACCAATATCGACGCACAAATGATGTGGCTTACAAAAAATCCTGAAAACTACGGTGTAATTGTTGCAGGCAATATGTTTGGCGATATTATTTCTGACGGTTTTGCAGGCCTAATTGGCGGATTGGGATTTGCATGCAGCGCACAAATGGGCGAAAGCGGCGTAGCTGTTTTTGAGCCTACACACGGCTCGGCACCAAAATATGCCGATTACGACACATCAATAGTAAACCCAATTGCAATGATTGAATCGGCTTGTATGATGCTCGATTATATTGAGGAAAAAGCTATTGCAAAAAAAATACGCAAAGCTATTGCCGATGTTATCGAAGAGGGCAAAACAAAAACATACGATATGTTTAAAATCGCAGGACGACCTGATGTTATTAACAAAGGAGCTGTATCAACATCGCAAATGGCCGACGCCATTATTGCTAAACTTTAAGCTGTTAGATTGGAAAACGGAGAACGGAATACGGAGAACGGAGAACGGAGAACGGAATACGGAGAACGGAATACGGAGAACGGAGAATGGAGTACGGAGAATGGAGTACGGAAACAGTTTATATTTTTTCTCTGCGCTCTCTGCGGTTAAAAAGTAATTCGTGTTAATTAGCGTAATTCGTGGA